>JAYUXA010000234.1:0-6393 GCA_043753245.1 Chitinophagaceae bacterium | reverse complement strand
TCAACGGCGACCATTACACGGTATTTGGATACAAAGGCAAACAGGTCAGAGATAATATTCATAGTTATGATCTGGTCAATATGTTCTGGAATTACTACCAGGATCCAGGATTTGGCGAAGTATACAATGCTGGTGGTGGACGATTTTCCAATTGTTCCATGCTGGAAGCTATCGATCTCTGCGAAGAAATTACAGGTAACACATTAGCTCATTCTTACAGTGAGACCAACCGCGTTGGGGATCATATCTGGTATATCAGCGATGTCAGTAAATTTCAGGAGCATTATCCGAAATGGGCATTTACGTACGATATTAAAGAAACACTCTCCGAAATGTTCGTCAGCCTGAAAGAACGCACCGTAATAATTTCTTAATAAGGCTGTAGTACTATAGGGAAATGAAGAAATATAGTTCTTTGTTCCGTCAGACCGGAAAAATAGTTTCTGAATTCCAGCATTAATGAATCGTTGGTTGCGGAGGCAGTTTCAAAATTGATTTTATACTGGTGCAGACCTTCTTCAATATTCTGGTAACAGATAAATCCATTTTCCAAAAACAATCCCATTACTGGTAATGAATTTTCGGCCTTTGTTCCTTCGGCGCTGAACCATATTGTATATTTTCCTGCCGGCAGTGGTATCGGCAGCGTGTTAACGCTCATATTGCCTGTAAATATCAGTATGGCAGAATCCTTGCTCCATCGGTACAGGGTATCGTTATAAATATTTTTATGGGATAGAATATGTTTTGGATAGCGGTTAGAGCAGCCTGTTAGCAGTACGATAAAAGTTGCAAAGTAAAGCAGGCCAACAAATTTCATTTAAAAAGATTGTATCTAAGAATACAGTAAATAGCCCGGAACCCGTCCTTCCAGTTGATTTTTTTTCCTTCCTCATAGGTTCTTCCATAATAGGATATTCCTACTTCATAAATCCGGAGATGGGGAATCCTGGCAAGTTTAGCAGTTACTTCAGGTTCAAAACCAAACCGGTTTTCCTTAAGCGGAATAGACTGGATCACAGTCCTGCGAAACATTTTGTAGCAGGTTTCCATATCTGTCAGGTTCATATTGGTGAACATATTTGAGAGTGTGGTAAGGAACCTGTTGCCGATCGAATGCCAGAAAAATAATATCCTGTGCGGATTTCCCCCCGTAAACCGGGAACCATAAACAACATCGGCGAGATCTGCGATCAGAGGTTTCAACAATATATCAAATTCCTCAGGATCATATTCCAGATCAGCATCCTGCACAATTATAAAATCGCCCGTGGCATGCACGATACCTGTTCTCACCGCAGCACCCTTTCCGGAATTCCGGGAATGGCTGATGAGCCGGATGCCTGCAGCCGGATGTAGTTTCATAAATTCCATCACGACAGAGGAAGTATCATCGGTAGAGCAATCGTTCACCACTATAATTTCTTTTTCGATAGGGTACGCTGATCTTGCCTGTAGTAGTTTATGAAGAATAAAACCAACAGTTCTTTCTTCATTATAGGCAGGTACTATAACAGACAGGACTTTGAGCATCAGCAATACTATAGATTTTTTAATCTCAGTACAAATAAATATATCTTGCCGGTAATACTATTATGGCATGGATATACTGGTATTACTACCGCTGATAAGCCTACTGCTGACCGTTCTGATCATCAGATCAATAAAGAACGGCCTTCTGCAGTTATGCGATTTCCGGGAAGCGGTTATTTATTCCATCTGTCTGAACAGTATCGCAGTAGTATTGATCACCGAATTGCTCAGTGTTTGGAATGTTCTGATAGTTAGTTGGCTGGCAGGCACCTGGACGATCATCGTACTGGTGCTTGTCGTGTATACCGGAATACATAAATTATTTACTGTGCTGAGAAGCAACGTGGCTGATTTTGTCAAACTGATCAGAACAGAAAAATTGCTTTGGAGTGTGCTGTTGCTGCTGAGTATTTCCGGGATCATCGCAATTGTTTATCCCGCCAATAATTATGATTCCCTTACTTATCATATGGCCCGGGTAGCGCATTGGGAACAGCAGGCCGGAATATCCTATTATAAAACACATATAATCAGACAGCTAGTCTTTCCCCCATTTGCGGAGTATGTGCTGCTTAACCTGCAGATTCTAACCGGGGGGGATCGTTTCGCCAACGCTGTGCAATTATTTTTTCTTGGGGGAGCAGTATTGACGATATCACTTATTGTCAGGGAATTGCGGGGCAATCGCCGTCAGCAGATTATTGCAGCAGTTATAGGCTGCTTTATTCCTATGGCAGTGTTGCAAAGTAATACTACCCAAAATGATATCGTGGAGGCTTTTTTTGTAGTGGCCTTCTTATATTTTTCCATGAAACTTTGGAAACAAACCTATTTGATTACTGCTGTTTTTGCAGGTATAACCTTAGGCCTTGCGTGGTTTACCAAAGGAACAGGGTATATGTACACCTGTGTATTCTGCGGTTGGTACAGTATAGTTCTCATCAGGAAATACCAGGGATCATTGTGCCCGCTCCTTAAAACTGCCGCTGTTTATGCCGTGGTTCCGCTTCTGGCAATTTCTATTAATTCCGGTATGTATTACAGGAATATTTTTTTTGATGGAACCCTGTTAGGAAACGCCGGTGAAGGGGCCGTGCTATCTAAACATAATCCTAAAGGGCTTGCTTTCGTGGCATTAAAAAATGTGATGAATCATCTTCCGGTCACCGCCGCAATGAAAAAGAGTGTTTATAGTATGGGGGTTAAATGGGGCATTGATCCGGACGACCCTGCATATAATATGACAGGCATGAGCATGATGGTGGAAGGATGGTCTTTTCATGAAGATTATGGACAGAATTTCCTTCATCTGCTCCTTATCATTATTTTTTTAGTATTCTTTTTTGGCAATAGGAACTCGTACAGTCGGTCATCGGCAGACAGATTACTATTCGTGATCAGTCTGCTGATCCTATCTATATTGTTTACCGTTTTGCTGGAGTGGCAGCCATGGTCTAACCGGTTGCAAATGCCCTTGTTTATGCTTTTTTCTGTATTCCTTGGAATAGAGATTGGAAAGATCCGCAAGCCGGTTGCTATGCTGACTTATATTCCTGTAATCTGTTATGGATTTATTGCTCTGGCACTAAATTCCAAACATCCCATTCTGCCCATCACGCAAAGCATGCTTACACTCCCTTACCGGCATTTTATTTACGATGAGGATATGCTGCCCCTGCAACATTATCTGGATCAAAAACCCTATACCAGAATCGGAATATATATAGGAAGCGACAGCTGGGATTATCCATACTATAAGCTTCTTCGCAACAGTGGTGGCAAGACGCGGCAGCTAAAGCACATTTTTGTGGAAAATCGGTCAGCAATGTACCTGGATGATTTTAAGCCGGAAGCGTTGCTATCTATTCACACTTCGGGGGAAAAATTTAATTATAAGGGAAGAGATTTTTACAAAACGAAAGTTTTGAAAGGGATAGCTGTATTTGAACCCAGGTAATACTTATTTTTTTCTACTCAATACCATATTATTAAAATATAGGGTATCATTTTTTGGAAGCACTGATAACAATAAACTTCCTATGAGGTTAACAGGAACGATCAGAACCATTCTTAGTATATAGTTTACAGCGGGTACGGGAATATTCAGCAGACTATAAAAATATAAAGCAATCAGTTGAAAATTAACTCTTGCAAAATTGCCGCTTTTCCGGAGGCTGACCACTTCAAATCCGTGTTTGTTTAGCAGGTGGCGGAGGCCGAACGAAGTATACCTCGCAAAGTCATAGGGCGCTTCGTGTTCGTTCCAGCAAAAAGGAACGGTAATAAACAGTTGCCCATCTTTTTTCATTACTCTGTTAATTTCAAGTAATACTTCATCCAGATTGAAAACATGTTCAAATACTTCACTGCAAAATACACTATCGAAGGTTTCATCTGGAAAAGGAATTGTTTTTCCATCATAGAACACATCTATTTTGGAAGAGCTGTGTTCATGGCCTGTCTGTTCCATATCTATCCCAATATATTCCTTTACCGAAAAAAGGTTTTCATAAGGTTTTCTACCGCAGCCGAAATCCAGCAATTTGCCCTTGAGCAAAGGGGCAGTTTCTTTTATATTTAAATACAGCGCGCGTCTGATAAAATAAAATGGATTGATAAATAATCCAACAAGTCCTGGCTGAAAGCTTTGTTTTTTATAATAATTACGGATATTCATCGGTCATTGGGTTTTGTCTTATATACAATAGTCCGGCGTGCGAAAATTTAATACCAGGCAGAATGAGCAGCATGATCTCCGGATATTCTAAATAATTATCTATAAGCAGTAATAAAGGAAGCAGGATCATCAGGAATTTAAAAAAACGCCATTTAATCCGGGCATCCCGGTTTTCCCTGCAATGCTCATATAATCCAGCCACCCGGTAATAATACCGAATGTAGATCAGTGCTAAAACCATAGTAAAAACAATTCCGTATTCACCTAATAAAGCAAGAAGAGAGGAAAAAGGCTGGTTTCTGAAACCGTCCTGATACAATCGTTGAGCAGTATTGGTTTCATTCCAAAGCGGATAGGCGTAATGTTGAAAATAATAGGGTTGATAGGGATCTTTAATAAATGGTGCTTCCGTAAAGTAGGAGGGACTTCCTACCATAAAAGCACTCCGGCTGTTGAATGTTCCGGGACCCGAACCAAAAAGAAAATCTTTGGCATTTTTAGGATAAGAAACGGCATAATTATAAAAAGAGATCAGCTTCCGGGGACCCCCATCCAGGCGTGGATGAACAATTTTATTCAGATTTGCTATATTGTATTCCAGAGTTACCGGTTTAATCAGGTACAATAAAATATAAACAGAAGCCAGCGACAGTACTGCAACCCCGAATGTTCTTAAAACAACTTTTAACCGGAATTGAAAAAAACTTAACACAAAACTGGCCATACAGATTACCAGCCCCGCGCCATAAAAACCAAGTACCGAACATCCCAGAAAGAAGAGGGCGAAGATTAAATACACGGTCTTTTTTTTATACAGATAGGAAACAAAGTAATAAAATAGCAAAAAAGTATTCAGCAGCATTAATCCGTTTACCGATACGGAGAACTGTGTATAAATACCCAGCAGGCTATCATCTGACTGAGG
The DNA here is from genome assembly GCA_043753245.1 of Chitinophagaceae bacterium. Taxonomy (GTDB): domain Bacteria; phylum Bacteroidota; class Bacteroidia; order Chitinophagales; family Chitinophagaceae; genus Flavitalea. Next base: position 1,258 of record JAYUXA010000234.1, on the reverse strand, counting down.
ATTGATCATGATCTGAACCAGGCCTATGCTATCGTTTAAAAAGGCTACTGCAGTGAGACACTTTATAAAAGTGGAAAGACTGTCCCTCCTCGTTTCAATATCCGATACCGGATTTGTGAAGAGCAGGATCAGAAAGGGAAACATATAGTATAAGGAAAGCAGTTTGTATTTAAGAAACGGATGACCAGTAAAAGAAAGAAGAAAACAAAGGCCCGCTAGTGATCCTAATAACAACAGGCTGCTGCTGATTCTAAAGCGGTAGAATGCAATGATCAGCACGGCAATCACCGGGTAGATAAGTAGTAGGGATATTCTTAAAAACGTTCCGGCAATACTTGCCACAAGCGCCAAAAGAATAAATGAACCCGCATATTGATAAAAGGCTTTATCTTTTTTTATGGTTATGGTCATTTATTAGTCCGGTATAATATTCCATGGTAAGGTCGTAACATTTTTCCGGGTGGTAATTTTCCAGATACCGGTTTCTGGCATTGTCATACATAGAAAAATCGCCTTCTCTGAAATGTCTTTCAAATGCAATTATTTTTTCTGAAATATCTTTTGGATTACCGGCCTCAAAAAGCAACCCGTTATCACCGTCAATGATCATTTCCGCCATTGCCCCTGTTGCAGAGGCCAATACCGGCGTTCCTGTAGCTAAAGCTTCGATAATGGTTAAAGGTAATCCTTCATACCAAACAGAAGGGAAAATCAATGCTCTGCTGGTTTTCATCATGTTGATCACTTCCTCCCGTGGACGGATACCCAGAAATTGAACATTCGGTAAACTCTTTGCCTTCAGCAGGTACTGCTCTTTTTCCGGGCCATCGCCGAGTACAACAAGTTGCTGATCCGGTAACCACTGCCAGGCGTCCAGCAGACTGTGCAACCCTTTTTCTGCAGAAAGCCGTCCAACAAAAAGATAAAACGATTTTCTGGTACGGAGATCCCCTGTTCCGGGATCAGGGATGAAATTTCTTTTGACTTTCATCCTTTCTGCAGCCACCTGAAGGGAGGAATTTAATAACCTTTTTCTCATGAAAGCAGAAGGTGTAAAAAATAAGTCCACTTTATTTTGCCAGGTGCCCATCCATTTATGAATAGCCGCAATACTTCCGACTACTACACTTTGAAGTGCTGATTCGTGGTAACATTTGTATTTAACCCCATACCAGGGAAAGTCGTGCTTCACGCATAGTTCACACACTTTGTTATCACGCAGTAATAAACAGTTTGCACAGATCAGTCTGAAATTATG
>JAYUXA010000233.1:0-6415 GCA_043753245.1 Chitinophagaceae bacterium | reverse complement strand
GAAGTCAGTCTGAGCCATTATACTTTTAAAGAAAAGACCTATGTGATCGCTTTTGTAATAGACATCACCGTGCGTAAGGGAAACGAAGCCGTGGTACTACAGCAAAAGTCAGATCTGGAAAAAATCACCGGTGATATCCTCCAACTGAATTTACAACTGGAGCAGAAAGTAGATGACCGGACTATTATGCTTCGGGAAACACTGGTGCAACTTGAAAAATCGCGGGAAGAATTAAAGCAGGCGCTGGTATCAGAAAAGGAACTCAGTGATCTTAAATACCGTTTTGTTACTACTGCGTCGCATGAATTCCGAACGCCGCTCAGCACTATTTTATCGTCGGCCTACCTGTTAGGAAAATATGAACCCGATGCGTATGAAGAACAAAAAGAGAAACATATTGCCCGAATTAAAAAAGCAGTAGGAGGGATGAAAGAGATTCTGGAAGATTTCCTCTCTCTGGGCAAGCTGGAAGAGGGGAAGATGATTGCCAACATTAAGGAGATGAACGTTTCTGCATTTATGGATGATCTGGAACTGATTATCACAGATATAGCGCTTTTGCTTAAACCAGGACAAACAATACAACAACATTTTGATGTACGATATGATCGCCTGCAGACCGACTTGCACCTTCTTAAAAATATTTTGATCAATTTATTATCAAACGCCATAAAATTTTCTGAGGAAAACAAAACGATAGATCTTACAGTAGTACTCATTCCCGGACTTTTTGAGATCAGTGTGCGCGATCATGGAATCGGTATACCGGTTGAAGACCACCAGCATTTATTTGAACGATTTTACCGGGCAGGCAATGCCTCAACTATTCAGGGTAGTGGCTTGGGATTGCATATTATCAGTAAATACCTGGAGCTGCTCCATGGCACTATAACCATGGAAACGGAGGCAGGGAAAGGTGCCTGTTTCACTATACGTTTTATCCAACATGTTTCAACAAATACCAATTAAACTAAACAAGTGAAACCAAAAATACTGGTCATAGAAGACAATAGGGAGGTGCTGGAAAATATCAGTGAAATTCTGGAGCTTTCCAACTATGAGGTGATGATGGCGGGAAATGGTAAAGCCGGGATTGAACTGGCATTAAAAGAAGATTTTGATGTGATCATTTGCGATATCATGATGCCGCAGCTGGATGGATATGGAGTATTGCATTTATTAAACAAACATCAGAAGACCCGTAATATTCCTTTTATATTTCTTTCTGCTAAATCAGAAAAAGAAGATGTTAGAAAAGGAATGCAGCTGGGTGCAGACGATTATCTGACCAAACCCTTTGACGGAACTGATCTGCTAACTGCGGTGGAAGTAAGATTGAAGAAAAAAGCCATCGGTCAGCAGGACATTGAAAAGACTGCCGCCGCCATAAATGATTTTATTAACCAAGCCGGAAAGACGGGCATGGTGCAGTTGACTGCATCCGATAGACAGATAGATGACTATAAGAAAAAGCATGTTCTATATTCGGAAGGGCAGCGGCCAAGGGTATTGTATTACCTGATAAAAGGAGAAATAAAAATCTATAAAATAAATGCTGATGGCAAAGAATTAATTATTCAAATTTGTAAGGAAGGAGATTTTTTTGGATACACCAGCATATTAGAAGAGATCAATTACCAGGAAAATGCAGCAGTATTGGCAGATTCCAGCATTATGCTCATACCTGCGCCGGAATTTTTACAATTGGTAACGAATGATGTCACTGTTGCCCGGCAATTTATCCGATTGATCGCAAAAAATATGATGTGTAAGGAAGAAAATCTGTTAAACCTTGCTTATAGCTCATTAAGAAAAAAGGTGGCTTACGGGTTGATTAATTATTTCTACGATGGAAAAGTACTGGACAGATCAACTATAATTGATCTGTCCAGGAAAGAAATGGCACAAATGATTGGTGTGGCCACAGAATCTTTTATCCGAACCCTTGCTGATTTTAAAACAGAGCAGCTCATTAACATTATAGATGGAAATATCATCATTGTAAATGAACATAAATTAAGAAACCTGCCTAATTAATATGTGGTAGGCTCTGTTAGCGGAGATAAGATTGAATTTATTATCTGGTAGAAGAACTGTCAGAAGTTGAACCTGAGCCAGTACTCCCGCCTGTGCCGGTACCCATTGTACCTGTACCAGTTGATCCACTACCAGTTCCGGTTCCATTAGATCCGCTTCCCGTTCCCATTGTGCCGGTCCCTGTACCTGTTGATCCGCTGCCTGTACCAGTGCCCGTTCCTGTTGAACCGCCTCCGGTTCCTGTACCGGTTCCATTAGGTGACGACATACTTCCTGGTGTTGAATTGTCCGTTCCTGTTCCTGTTGAGGAAGATGGAGTACTACAGCTAAATGCTGCGATGCCTATACAGGCGATAATTAAAGTCTTTTTCATAATCATTAAATTTATTTGTGAATTATATCTTCCAGGGATCATAAATTAGCATTCCATCAGAGATTGATCATTCGTGTTCTGACTTGGGCAGTATTGTATACACAATCCGCTATTAAAGGGGATGCAGTTGTAGCGAGGCCTGTACAGGAAGGATAATTGATTAATGTTACAATTATGCTATCATTTCAGTATCAACCCATTTACCCCTCTACAGGAATGATAATTAATTAACATCCATGGTCAAATCATTAACCTCCAGGGTCAAATTCTTAAAAATTGGAAACAGCTCAGGGTATCTATCTTTCCTGGATGTCTATTTTAGGGCAGTCTAAGCATATCAGGCATAAGATCGGAATTTTCAAACAATTATATGCCTTGAATTACTAAATGATCCATGTTCATAATGATGAACATAGCCCAGCTGATTTGTAATCAGTTTTGTGGAGCCGATTGAAAATGGCTCCGTATTGGTATGATGATGTCCATATATCCAATAATCCGGATTGGTGAGTTCTATTAAATCACTCAGTTCCACAGCAAACACTTCATTAAGGCTATCACCCTTGTATTTTTTTGGATAATTCAGAAATGTAGGTACATGGTGTGTAACGACAACGGTTTTATTGTTTGTTTCTTTTTTAAGTTCATTTGTAATATAATTAAGACTTGAGTGGTGCATGTCGTTAAAAATCTCACTTGTATAGGGTCTTCTGTGGAAACGAATGGCCTTAAAATCACTTATAGCATTTTCGACGTTTATTTTATTCATTTCGCTAATAGCCGACCACAGGGTTGAAAAAATAAACCTTGTATTGCCGTAAACAAAATCATTGTTGTTAACCAGAAAAATATTGTCCCGTATTTTTTCCTGAAAAGTTCCTGACCGTTCGCTGATGTCGCTACCATAATATTCATGATTGCCAGGGATCCAATAGGTGACTTCGAAGTTATCAGCTATGTAATCAAAAAAATGCTGTCTTTTGCTCATAGTAGAAAACGTTACAAGATCGCCTGCAAGAATCAATATATCACCAACAGGTTTAATAAGATTTTTAGTAACGTAGTTATCATTTTCAGGAAACTCCAGGTGAAGATCTGAACAGTATTGAATTATCATGGGTGTAAGTATTAATAGTTGTAGGGTAAAATAGATGTGCAGGTTAATAAATATCCTGTCCGGGGCATTAGCTTGAAAAATGGAGTGTATCAGATTGCATAGAATTCATATACCCTTCGGTAAGCGACCTGCATTTTAACAATCTCCTCCTCAGTTAATTTCCGAAAATTCTTTGCGCCGCCGTTTAAGAAATACGCCGTTACTCTGGTGCAGGAAGAGCAATATATTGCCGGGTTTTTTATCCCGAATATTTAGCCATTCGTAGCCGGCTGCCCATACTTGCATGATAATTGATTTACTGTAAAATGCATAAATGCTATTGTAAAATACATTAATTTATTCGTCTGCAGCTAGTTAGCATCGCTATGGATATACCACTAATCCGGTGCCGTGGGAGTCTGCCCCATTCACAAGCCTATCCTGCAGAAATCGTAGAGTTGGTTCCCTTAAGTTTTTAATAGGCTATATATCAATTAATTATAATTTTTATTGTAAATTTAAAGAACATCTTTAAATATTTAAAGGTTTGCCTTTAAATTTACAATACATGAACCCGAAACATCATTTAATCACTACGAAAATTTTGGATGCTTTAAAGGTTAGCCCTGTTGTATTTTTAAACGGGGCCAGGCAGGCTTGAAAAAGCACTCTGGTACAAAATCTGGTGACCAATCGGAACCTGCGGATAATTTGCCGTCGACCTATATTTCATGCATATGAAACGCCCCAGCACTATTTTTTTAGCTCGGGTAAATGGAGTTTGCGTTGGTATTTTTGGCTCTGCCATCCTTGTTGCGTTGTTATTTCAGTCGTGCCAGTATAGCCATTAAGTCTGTATGCTCAATGTATTGAGGATATTGAAATATAATTTCGCTGTCTGTGTTTAAAAAGCAAAGTGTCGGATAGGCTATATTACCTTCTACCGTTCCCAATTGTTCGGCTAATTCATGTGTGCCTGTATTATGTCCTGTTGGCTTATATTTAAAAAAATGGTTTTTAAAAACTACAGTTCTTTTCTCTTCCCCATTAAGGTCTACAAAATAAAACCGCTTGTTTATCTGGTCAACAATTTTATCATTTTTAAATGTTGTGTTTTTCATTGTTTGGCAATACCTGCACCAATCCGTACTAATAAAAACCAAAACCATTCTTTTCTCAATCTTTTGCAAACTGTCAATTTGTTCAACTTGGTAAGTTTTTAATTGGGCAAACGATTGTTTAGAAAATAGCAAAATTCCCAATAGTAGCGGAAATAAATTTTTTAATAATTGCTTCATAATATGTAAAAATTTATTTAATTTATGTTCTTTTTACTATTGTCAAACAGTAGTTTCAGTTTCTTTATTTGATGATTGGTTTCACTTTTTACTAAATCAATGGGCAGCGGCATACCAGTTTCATTTGAAAAGAGGGTAAATTTCCGAACGGCTTTTTGCCAATATGCTGCGGCAGTTTGCTCAATTTCATGTAATGTTGAAATGGACATAAGTTTTACTGTTTAAAATTATTTTATACTAACTCTAACCCCTAAAAATGCTCTTATTCCCTGATTTGGTCCATAAACATAAGTTGGGTCAAAAGTCAATGCGTAGGGATTATTAGCCGTTGCAATTACTTGCCTGTTATTATCAAATTGTACCTGTTTATCAAAGGGGTCATTGCTTCTTGCAATAATAAATGGGTTGCCTTTATTAGGTGTCCAATTCAATAGATTTTTTACACCACCATAGATTTCAACATTCTTAAGCCCATTAAATGTTAATTGAATATTTTGGATACTCCACCAGGGAGAGTATTGGCTTCGTGGGTCTGTATCACCCAGTAATGGTAAACGCATTGGGCTATATACATTACCAGTATAGTCAATACTTAGATTTGCCTTTTTTATTTTATATGAAATAGCCCATGTACCCGTAAATTTTTCAGTTAATATTTGTTGCTCGGTAGCACCATTATCTGTTAATGTGTTTTCCATAAGCGTACCTCCAGTTATTATTTTCAATCCATTGGCAAATGCCACATCAACATTAAAAGTCAAGCCTTTACTTACTGCATACCCCTGAAGGTTATCATAAATAATTTTATTGGGGTCTGTGTCAAAATCTCCTACAATCCTATTGTTGAAATAGGTATAAAACGCCGAAGCATCTAAGCCAATGAAAGTTCCATTACCTGCATATATCTTTTTGATGTAGTTAAGGTTTACATTGTACGATTGCTCCGGTTTCAATTCGTTTTTAATTTCTACTATTCTTGCTCCTGTTAGTGCTGCATGGTCTTCGGTAAAAAGGTTTACAACCCTAAAGCCAGTACCTGCATTTAAGCGAATAATATTTTTATCGTTTACTGTCCATTTATATGCAAGACGTGGGGTAAAAATACTGCCGTGATAATTATTGTGGTCGTACCTAAACCCAAGCAAAAGTTTATGCTTATCAGTAATGGTAATTTCATCTTGTATAAAAATGCCGGGCAACTTGGTTATTTGGGGTTGATTTTGTGGCTTTAAAGTATCGGCATTGGCTGTACCGGGTGTATTGTCGTCATAATAAGTGTACCTTACGGCAGCACCCAACAACAAATCATTTCTACCAATTTTTTTGTCCCAGGTTAATTGTGTAAAACCAATTCTTTGATTAGCAATATAGGGTACGTTTCCATATACACTATTTTGGTCGTGGTTGTTGTAAGAGAACGAAAGCATGAGTTTCTCTTTGGTTGGCAGTTGGTAATTTCCTAAAACTTCCCAACGTTTGGTATAGATACTTTCGCCATATACGCTATCGCCACCCCTAAAACTTTTGTTCCATCGCAAGTCTCCGCCCCAGCGGTCTTCATACATATAACGCCCGGCAACACTAAACAACCGGTTTTGCTTTCGTTGAAAG
>JAYUXA010000232.1:0-2980 GCA_043753245.1 Chitinophagaceae bacterium | reverse complement strand
TCGCACTTGGTCCTTTTGGACCCATTTCCACTTCAAAGCTGACCTTATCCTGTTCTTTAATCGGTGACGATAACTGATTGGCGTGGATAAACACGCTTTCCTGGGTTTCGAGATCTTTAATGAACCCATACCCTTTGTCCTGGTTGAAAAACGTCACTGTTCCTGATCGTATCGGTTCCTGAACAATATCTTCCTGTTTTGGAACACTGATCTGCATGTCTTTCGAATTAAAAATCTTCTTTTTACGCAGATCGGGGGGAGATGAAGAAAGATTGCCATTTTCATCCAGGTAAGCCATCATTTCATCCAACGACTTTCCTTTTTTAGCCTTGGTTTTGCGCTCCTGCATCTTTTCGGCCTTGTCCTGACGTTCTTTAATTTTCTTTTTCTGCTTTTCCTTTTTGTTAAATGTTTCCTGTGATTTAGCCATATTTTCTTGAAAATATTTATTGAGTTGCAAATTTCGTCTATTCTGTGCATAAAGCAAGCAAAAAGGAAATAAGTAACAAATTTATGGGAGCACGTGCTGATAAGGTCCTTGATTTACCGCACCGATTTCAAGCGTACCCGCTGTTTAAGAAATTTTTTTAATATGCCCTCATATTAAAATAAAAAATGAATCAGAAGTTTATGGCTCATTTTATAAAAAATGAATCAAAAAGTTTAATGGAGCATTTGGCTTTGATAACATAGAGATTGAATGCTGGCAGGCAAATCAAAACATCATATGTAAAAAGATATTATCTTGCGTGTAAACCACCTATTGACAGTTTGTTAACCTTATACTTGCTTATGGCCACAGATATTGCAATTGACGAGTCCCTGCTCGAAATGAAAAAAAGTCTCGTTCAGGATCAACAGATGATCCGCAATATGAGGTCTGCACTAGTTAAAAATCAACAGTTTGATCGTGTAAATGCGCTGAAAGAGATGGAGGAATGTATCGATCAGCTGGTGTTGGTCATTGATACTGCCTTAAAATAAGATTACTTCATTTGAATGAACGCCATCCGGCATCTGCATACAATGTCTACGTCAATACTGGCCACTGGCACCGCCCCCGCCGGCTGTTCCGCCACCGAAGCTTGTCCCGTCAGATTCCGCCGCAGGCTGGTCATGAAAAGATTCAGCTATAATCAAGGACTCCAACTGTTCCATTCCAGGCAATAGAAGATCAGATGATACGCTGTTGATAATTCCAAACCTGGGTACGGCAAGATACCTTGCAACACCATAAGCGACACCGATCAGGACAATTCCAGCCCCCACAAGGATGATCTCTATTGAAGCCAAAGGATAATAATAATAAATAGTATACAGAGTTGCCGCAGTCAGCAACAGGCCCACCCGTAGTAAAACAATTTCTTTTTTTTGAAGCGCCCGGTAAATATATACTACCGGAATAGCGATGGTCAGCATCCAGAATAGCCACCCTCCCGGAATAGATGCCTTTTCCGGTAAAGGCAACCCAAACAGTTCGTTGCTAACCTCCCTGACCACAAAAAAGTTAACGGTACTATACGCTGTGAACAAGGAAACAACCTCTGCAACCTTCAAACTGCCGCGGTAATAGATAAACCTCTTTTTATTTTTTCTTACCCACCAGAAGAGCAGGATAGAAGAGACCATCAGCAAAATGGGCAGGATAGCTTTTGCATAAATACCTAAAGGCAGTACGCTGTAAAATACCACAGCCAGTAAGGAAAGAATAACGATTCCAGCCATTAAGGAATTCGCATACCGGATCGTGGCAAAACCCGACAATACTACTATTAACAGACATTGCACCAGATGGCCAACAGGAAAAAACAAAAGATTAACTGCTGCAATCGCAAATCCTGCGCTTAACCAGATCAATGCATCATCCAACCCCGATTGGTAATGTTTCGTTTGCCGGACAACATATTCCAGCGTTGCATACCATATTAACGACAAGAATAAACACATCATCCCCATTTCCTTATCCGACGAAGCACCGGTGATCATCCACAAAAGTCCTGATCCCATCAGTGTTATAAACACTGTGAGCAAAAATATCCCTGCACGAATAAATATATTGGGGGTATACAGATCAACGGCATGCAGTTTTTGTACCGACTGATATTCTGCCTGAGTAATCAGTTTTTTATCCAGGGCCCGTGAAGTGGCATCGCTGATCAGCAGGCGATCAAGGGAATCAGGCCGGTAAGCTAAGATCATTTTTAATTTTTTTATTCATACTGATCAGAAAAAGGATCATCCCGATTCCGGAAGCGATAAAATACAGGAGTGCAAAACTAAACCAGTCTGAGAAACTATTCATCCAATTCAGAAAAGCATAACTGATACCTATATACGAATACACGGAGATCATGAAAATAAAATAAAAAGAACCCAACGACAATGCCTTTTTATAAAAAAAGAAACTAACTGCAGACAGTGGAATAATCCATAGCAGGTAAAACGAATCAAACTGAAACATTCCCGCAAGGCAGCTAATAAATACTATATTCATTCCGAAATTGATATAGGTATAGCTAAAATGTGCCTTTATTTTTTTCTGTTCACTCATAAAGGAGGCAACAACTAATAAAACACCTAACACCAGGCCCGCAATGATGAGTTTGGTGTTGGCAAGGTTATTGGAACGCAAAATAGTAAGAGGTGTAACAGCAATACCCAGCCAGGCCCCAAGATTAGTAATGGCCATCGATAAAATACCCAGGTGATCAAAATAGTACGCTACGAAAAATAAGAGGACCATCGGAATAAACGTTGCCAGCCCATAGGCTTCCCCAAAAACAGTGTACTGCACCTGCAGATATCCTATAAAAGTGAGTAATGTAAGACATCCCAGCAAAAGAATATAATCATAATAAGCTGTAGGCGTTTCCACTTTCGCTGCAGAGAAAGCAGTTTTTTTTCTTGTGCAGTATAAAAAGCAACTGAATGATATTGCTGCAATGCCTGCCAGTATTACCTGGTGCCCGATCGTGTCGAT
>JAYUXA010000231.1:0-6429 GCA_043753245.1 Chitinophagaceae bacterium | reverse complement strand
GAATTCTGTTGCGGGGCCAGTTGACCGTACCACCCCCCTTCACGTATCTTGAACCTATAGCCACATCCGCACCACCCGTATGGCAGGCTAAATAAAGTCTTTGCAGATCCGCAGGATTATGGGAAAAATCGGCATCCATTTCGAAAACGTAGGCTGCTCCTTTGTTCAGCGCCCACTGAAATCCATGTATATACGCCGTGCCCAGACCAAGTTTGCCTTTTCTTTCTTCGAGAAATAAGGAAGCAGGGTATTCCGACTGCAATGCTTTTACGATTTCAGCAGTGCCGTCCGGCGAACCATCATCAATCACCAGTACCTGAAATCCCTGGTTAAGATCAATAATAGCATGGACAATACCGGAGATATTTTCTTTTTCATTGTATGTTGGTATGATCACAAGTTTCTCCAACTATCCTTTCTTTAACATCATTCTACTGAATATTTCCGTGAGCTTTTGCTTTGTGTGGAGGGGGAAATCACCCTTCATCATCCAGTCGTAATATTGAGGTTCTGCTTTTAATACATCAGATACCGCCTTTCCCTTGTGTTTTCCAAAATTGAAAACCTCCTTGCCATTGTCCATGATCATACGACGGGCGAAATCCACTGTATTTTCCTCACCAATGCATTTGAGGATGCTGTCGAGTGTAAGACCAAGCTGGGGATAACGTTGCACCTGTGACTGGAGTACTTCCCAGGTAGCGGAGGCATCTGCTTCCGCACTATGAGCGTTCTCCAGGGTTTCGTTACAGAAAAATTTATAGGCAGCAGTAAGTGTCCGTGGTTCCTGGGTGTGAAATATTTTCTGAACGTCGATGAGTTTTCTGTTTTTAAAGTCGAGGTCTAAGGATACCCGCAGAAACTCTTCTACCAGTAATGGAATATCAAAGCGGTTGGAATTGTACCCGGCAAGGTCTGCATTGTCTATAAATTGCCGGATCTCATTAGCTGCCTGTTTAAAAGTAGGAGCATCCTTCACCATTTCATCCGTGATGCCGTGTATATCGATCACCACCTGAGGGATCGGCATCTCCGGATTGATCAGTTTCCTTTTAACCGATTTCTTCCCGTCAGGCATCACTTTAACAATCGCTATTTCCACGATACGGTCCGTACTGAGATTCATTCCGGTAGCTTCCAGATCAATGATCGCTAAGGGCTTTATTAATTGTAGCATTCAGAAAAATTATTTTGCCAATACTTGTTGCGCAAATGTAAGCATATCCACCCCATCAAAATTTTCGGAACCTCCTGCACTGCAGGTTGGTATGTAGGCCGCTTGGGGCACCCACCTTATCCCTGCGCTTGCCGCTTACAGTTTCCTGCGTAATAGAATTTCATCGCAATATATTATGAAAATCTTTCCTAAAGGTGCATAAGGACTTGCATATTCAAATTATTCTTATTTACTTTGATCTTTATAACTCCAACCCTGTAGATTTTTCCTCCTTTCCGCTCCTTTGAATTTCCTGATGATCGTTGATTCCTCATCGGGCTGTATTTTATTAACATTAAATATTGAAAAAATGACAAGGACGCTTATTATTATCGCAATCGTATGTATTGCTGCTGCAGGATTCACTTCATGCTCCACAGAAAAAGGTTGTAAGTCTACGAAAGGATATATAGGATACGGAAACAGACGTTAATCTGCCTGCATAACCTCCAAATATTATTGGGCAAATCCGTAGATTTGCGAATGGATTGGAAAGTGTTAAAAGAAGATTCGGATGTGCAGGAGATCAGGCAGAATTCCGCTTCAAGGCCACAGATTATTTTCAAGCACAGCACACGCTGCTCAATTAGTTCAGTAGTTAAAAGCAGGCTGGACAAGGCTGCGCAGCCAGGTAATGCAGATTTTTATTATTTAGATCTGATCCGTTTCAGGTCTGTATCTGCCAGGGTATCCGAAGTATTTAATGTTGCCCATGAATCTCCCCAGGTGCTGGTGATCATGAATGGGGAATGCATTTATGAGGAGAGTCATATGAGTATTACGATGAAGGACATTCTTGAGCATACAGATCATTAATTGCGTTTGTAATAGTTGAGGGTGGGTTCAATCGCATACCGACGCTCACTAAGCGTATAAAAACCTGAGTTGTCTGCGGCGAAAGTAATTGCTTCCCCCTGTGCTTCCGGCTGGTAATCCAGGGTCACCGGTGTTCGTGCAAGCGTAGCATCAATACGCTCTGTAGCTTTCTTGGTGTAGTAATACAATGTTGTATAGGTTTTCACTATTATTTCCTGGTTATCCGGTGACATCGCTGCGCTGACCACCCCATTATAGGGCAAATTGTGAACAGGCAAGGCATTATTTACAAGGGCAGTATCCTGCGGGTAAGGCAGCATATAAATTCCTGAACTGTCGTCTCTTTTAGTAATGATATAAATATCTTTTGTAGCGGGATCTACCAGAAATGCTTCCGCATCGTGTGAGCCGTCCGGATACCGGAATGCAATTTTATCATATACCGATACCTTAACAGCTGAAATCAGGGGCTCCTCAAACCGGTAGAATACAGATATATTGCGTATAGCATTATTATCCCCTATATCTCCCAGGTAGAGATAGTTTTTATCCTGAACCGGCCCCGGCGCTACCACCATATCTTCCCAGTCCATATTGTCGGCTCCTTCGATAGGTATTGTTTTAACCGTTTTCCCATCGTGGCTAAGCAGCCATATCCGGGAAGGATTTCCACTGTCTTCTTCCACCCACAGGTACCCCGGATTGGTTTTACTATCGGCTATTCCAGATGCTTCGGGAATAGCTGTTTCCATTTTAACTGATATGGGAGTTTTAGCAAATCTCCCTGTTTCGACAGGCTGGGTATGTGATTTTTTACAACTGAGCATGCCTGTTATCAGGATCAGCAGAATGATGTTATGCGTTTTCATGCAATGAATTTTTTTTAAACTTCTTTAGGATTATTAAGGAGATCCATAACCAGAGATACCCTATACAAAAACCTGCCAGCACATCTGTGGCATAATGCACTCTAAGATATACCCTGCTAAAACCAATTGCAAGTATCACCATACCTAAAACAAAAGCAAGGATCCATTTTGCCACTGTATTCTGAAGATGAGTAAAAAAAAGGTAAATCAACATCCCATAAAAAGTCATCGCAGACATGGAGTGTCCGCTTGGAAAGCTATACCCCAGCGCAGCTTCGTGTACCGGATGGACCGGCCTTACCCTATGAAAATAATATTTTATCAAATGCATCATCAGAACGGAAGTCAAAGAAATGGTAATTACCTGAACCCCTGTCCACTTATCTTTTTTCCAGAATAAAAAATATGCGGCAAGTAGTATGTTTGCAGGAAGTAAAAAATAATGTGATCCAAAAAATGAAAAAAGTACCATGATCTGTGTGTTCACCTCGCTGATATAGGGATTGATCAGGGTGAACAGGGTATTGTCCAGTTCGGTCAGTAGTTTTTTTAATTCGGCGGGCATACAATAAAAAAGCTCCGGTTGGAGCTTACCTGTTTATTTAATTTTAATACCTGCTAGAAAGCATTTTTATTCCCCTTGAATGTATTGTACACAGTAAGAAACATCACCCGCACGTCAAGCCAGATACTCCAGTTTTCCATATACCAGATATCATGTTCTACACGCTGTTGCATTTGCATGATCGTTTTTGTTTCTCCTCTAAATCCACTCACCTGCGCCCATCCTGTAATACCCGGAGTAAGAAACTGACGGATCATGTACTGGCCAATTACTTTTGAGTAATCTTCTGTATGTTTAAGCATGTGTGGCCTTGGCCCAACAATACTCATTTCTCCTTTTAGTACATTAATAAATTGTGGAAATTCATCCAGGTTGGTACGGCGCATGAATTTCCCGATTTTTGTCATCCGTGAATCATTCTTCGTAGCCTGTTTCGAATTGGAATCCTTATTCACTTTCATGCTTCGGAACTTGTAACAATTGAAAGGCATATTATCACGGCCACTTCTTTCCTGCACAAAAAAGATCGGTCCCCGGGATGCCAGTTTAATAAACAAGGCCAGCAGAGGGACCAGCCAGGAAAGTATAAATACCACTACCAGCAGGCTAACCACCACATCAAACAATCGTTTCTTTATTCTGTTACTCACATCATTCAGCGGCTCTGTGCGCATAGAAAGTACCGGCATGTCTTTCAGATAATCAATATATACCGGACGTTTTACAAAGAAAGACAGATCCGGGATAATTCTGAACCGGATACATTCCTGGTCGGCCTGCATCATCAGCTCATAAATATCCGGATCCTGTTCAGGCCCGATAGTAGAGTAAATTTCATTTACCTGGTATTGCCTGGAAATATTCATTGCGCCACTGATATCGCTGACAATAGGATAATTAGACAGTTCATGTACATTTTTTTGTTCCTCACAAAATCCAATAATTTCTGTGTTCATGCCTTCTTCTTCCAGGTAGTGCACAAGCTTTTTGGCCACATCATTATAGCCGATAATCACTACTTTTCTAACCAGGTATTCCTGATGGCGGAAATAATGCCTGATCATCAGATAAATAAACCGGTTTACCAGAAGCATTACTCCCATACAGGAAAGGGTAACAGAGATAAATAACCTGGAGAGCTGAAATTGCTGAAAAAAGAAAAGATAGAGCATTACAATTCCCAGCCATCCAAAATATATCCGTGTTGTCCGGCGGGCAAAAAGCTCGAAAGAATTGATGTATTTTTCATTGTACATATTACCCACCCAGCATACCAGCATCCACGAAAGATTCAGGAAAAGCCAGAATCGGGCATAAATCACAAAGTGAGACAATGGAATATAGTCACTTAACCATAGGTGTGAGATAAGCACAATGAGGTTAAGGGTAATAAGGTCGAGACCTGCCAGAACAAGCTGCAGAAAACGGATAAAACGATAATTCATAATAGTATATTAAACAGTAACCGGAAGAGCGGCATACAGCGAGATCAGCTTTGAAACGATCCTGGGGGATGTTTTACCATCCCATAGCGGAGGCACGCCGCCTTTTTTCCACTTTCCTGCGAGCAGTCGTTCCAGATAAGGGGCAAGGTTTGCAGGATCTGTTCCTACCAGCTCGTTAGAACCCGTGGTAACCGTTTCCGGACGCTCTGTGGAATCTCTCAGGGTCATACAGGGAACCTCCAGCACAGTAGTTTCTTCTGTGATACCACCGGAATCCGTAATTACCGCCCGGGCATTTTTTACCATATAAATAAATTCAAGATAGCCCATAGGCTCCACTTGCAACAGCCTGGGATTGCTGTACTGAATGAGTTCCAGTTTTTGCCTGGTGCGGGGATGAACCGGAAACAATACAGGAGCATCGCCTGTACCCTCCAGAATGGCATCCAGCATGGCTTTAAGCTTGAAGGGATCATCTACATTTGCCGGCCGGTGAAGCGTTACCAGAAAATAACCGGATGTCTTCAATTTATATTCCTTCCAGATACCCGGTTGTTTAAGCCTTTCTATATTGTTATAGAGCGTATCGATCATCGTATTTCCTACAAAATGGATCCGGCCATCCTCCACTCCCGAATGCCTCAGGTGTTTGTTGGCCACTTCGCTGGTTGTGAAAAAATGATCACAAATAGAATCCGTCACAATACGGTTGATCTCTTCGGGCATGGTCATATCTCCGGAACGGATACCTGCTTCCACGTGGACAACAGGGATAGTTAATTTTTTAGCTACGATAGTACAAGCCATTGTAGAAGTCACATCTCCTACCACCAGCACCACATCAGGACGGTTTGCCTCCATTGCTTTTTCAAACCTCACCATGATAGCTGCAGTTTGTTCAGCCTGAGAACCACCACCAGCCTCCAGGTTTATATGAGGTTCAGGTATGCCGAGCTGTTCAAAAAAATCACCGCTCATTTTTTTGTCGTAGTGCTGGCCGGTATGGATGAGACGGTAATCCACATCCTGGCCGAGTGCCCGGGCATTTTCAATGGCCTTGATAATAGGCGCCACTTTCATAAAATTAGGACGTGCGCCGGCAATGATGGCGATAATCATGGTAATTGTTTTAATTGATAATAATAGGTATAGCGAGCGAACAAATAATTAATTTAATACTTGTTTATAGATGTCCTGCAGGGAATTCAATACCGCATCCGGGGTGTAATTACCGGTCAGCGCATACGAATTTTTACCATATTCCAGAAGAATCGTTTTATTATTCAATGCTTCGGTAAGAACCTTCTTTAACTCTTCCTGATTACCGGCATTAAACAGCCAGCCGTTGTATCCGGGCTTTACGATTTCAGGAATACCTCCTACATAAGTGGAAATAATTGGTTTGCCATAAGCCATTGCTTCAAGAATAGAAATAGGCAGTCCCTCGTTATGAGAAGGCAATATATAAATGTCGCATTCAGTTAACAGACGGTTTTTTTCTTCCCCGGTGATCCATCC
>JAYUXA010000230.1:0-6430 GCA_043753245.1 Chitinophagaceae bacterium | reverse complement strand
CTGGCTGAACGATGGTCAGGTTCCTGCGCGATTCATCATACAGGCTTGCCCAATATCCGTCTCCCAAATCGGCCTGATAGCCGACCATTTCATAGACCAGATCCTTTGAGCGTTCGCTGTGAAACTGCACTCCGGCATTTACGAAACCGGTGCCGGTGATTTTAAACTCCAGGGTAAGTTCAAAATCACCAAAACTTTCCCGTGTGGCAATAAATTCATTGTGCGGCACTGTTTCGGTGAGACTACCACCAACTAATGCTTTGTTCATAATTTTCCAGGTGGCACTGGTGTCGCCTTCCCATCCGTTAAAAGTTTTGCCATCAAAAAGGCTGGTTCCTTGTTGAGGTATTTGAGCCTGCAGGTTTACAGAGGCATGGAGCAATAAGGGAACGACACATAGTAATAACTTCATTTTAGTTGTTTTATTTATGCTTTAAATATCTTGATTATTTTACTGCGTGCCATCCGGTTATCCGGTACACTGCTGGTTTATAATTTCCTAACCTGGCCTTAATTTTAAATTCATCTGGCGGCGTTTGTTCCTGTTGACTGTAAGATATTTTGTTAAATGCCGTTTTCAATTTTAGAAATACGTTGTGCGTGTGCGGCAACAAGGATAAAGGCAGCAAAATAAAAATGTACAATTTCTCATAGGCTTGTTGGTGGCAATCGTGCATACGGTGAGTCTCTTAATAACATCGTCAGTGAAATTTTAAATTTTATTATGCTATAGTAAAATTAAACCTGCACCTGCGCGCATTAGGATTGGACAATCAAATTACCTTTTATCCTCCTGACAGAAAAATATATATTAATAGCGGTACAATCACTCTTTTCAAGTGTTATGTCGTACTATAAGGTTTGTTTATCCAAACACGAAGTAGTCGTTTATATCCCTGTTCTGTAACAGGGATATTTTTTTAATTGGATAATAACAAATTCGCTTTTACTAAAAGTTATAATGCTTGTTTAATTTATGAAACGGATAATTTTAGTTCATTGTGTGCTTTGTTGTGTGTTTATATTGGTTGGTATTGGTTGCGAAGCTCAAATGGTGGAAGGAGAAGACATTCCGGAATTTGGTAAAACCTTTGGAGTAATTCCCCACAAAAATAATTATCCCGTTGCTGCAGTGTATATGCAAACCAATATTCCCGGCAATGTCATGTGGCCCGGAGATAGCCTGGTGGTAAGCATTCAGGTGGTAAATAATACCTCCCAAAGAATCGATATAAAGGGAATTATAGAAACAATAGCCTATGGAACCAGGGGCAATGCAGGCGATATCTGGACACCTGCTATGTTTAGGACTGGTGAGGAGGACAGGCAGCGATTTGCAGTCACCATCAGACCTGGCGGGTTTATAAATCTGCAAGTAAGGCCAGCGATTCCATCCCGTTTTGGTGCCTATGGATTGGTGGCCGATCTTGGAAAATACGGAAGACAGTTTATAACCAGCTGTGTGCGCACCTTTGCAGCAAAAAAGGAAAGAATCCAGTATCCATCCTTTTGTCTTGATGATATATCCAACGATGTGCTTCAACGCTTGGGAACACACGCTATACGGCATGGAATAGGGTACAAACCCACCAATGCGCCTGATTTTGAAAAATGGTATGCAGCGGAAAGAAAGCAATTGCTGGCTTACCAGCGGTCTGATATCGCAGTGCTGATAAAGATGGGCGCGCCAGACCCTTTTGATCTTTATCAGCCTATGGGCGTGTCACGGCCCTGGTTGGATAATGAGGGCATACTGCAAAATGGTAAAACGGATATGGCCTGGCTGCCCGAATACGACAATGATTTTCAAAAGCTGGTGTATAAGCTGGCAGTGGAATTTGGATGGCCGAAAGGACCCGTAAATGCCTTTGCATTGTGGAACGAACCCTGGGATGGCGTCTCTATTTCCGGATGGGGTGCGGATATACCCAGATACCGCGAAATTTATATAAAGATGGCCGAGGCAGTGGAAGCAGCAAGACGTGATGCCGGCGTAGATATTCTTATCGGAGGGACCAGCTCCACCTCCAACGCACTGGATAAGTTGTTTGCAGATGGAACTGACACCATGCTCAGACGCTTTGATTTTTGCAGCATCCATTACCAGGGGATGCAATCTTCTGCCACCATTAAAAAATGGGTGGATAGAAAAGACAGTCTTCATGGAAGAGTTAAAATATGGGACACGGAAAGTTGGGTAGCCAACACCGACGACAGGGTTGCAGCTGTGGTAGCCACCAACCGCTCTGCTGGTTACGACAGGGCAATGGGCGTATACCGGGGAAATATTTGTCAAACCCTTCTTCAGCATATAAGACAGCCGGACGGCAGTACTAAAGAGATGGAGGTGATACACGCCTGGTCGGTGGCTGCTTCCATTGGTGCTACGCAACATTTTATCGGAGAAAGGAAATTTAAAACCCTGCTGTTTAAAAATGGTCTGCCCTGGATTACCGAATTCGAGGGATTGCCCGATGAAAAAAAGGCTATTGACCAGGAAGATGGGACGCTGGTAGTGGTTGGTGATATCGGAGAAGAATTCGGCGCGGACAATGTGCTTTTCAGGACGGCAAGAGGATTAAAGGAAATGGAATACGAGGCTGAATTAAAAAAACAAATGGCCCAACTTGACACCATCAGCGGGCTGGAACAGATTAATTTTTTGAAATCCGCCATTGCAAAAAAGGAAGGACTGAACGGTGCAACACTTTCATTTGGCGACAGCAAAGGAAAATTCATATTGTTTGATTTTTATGGAAACAGGGTGCCCCCTGTCGATGGAAAAATCAGCATACCCCTAACCGGCAACGGGTATTTTCTTCGGACAGATGGGTCAGCCGGATCTTTTGACCTGCTGGTAAAAGCGGTTCGGCAATCAGACATCAAAGGCATAGAGCCACTGGAAACCATTGCTTCGGATTTCCTGCAGCCACTAACCAAAGGCTCGGCGCTTAGGCTCAGATTAACCAACGTGTTGAACAGGCCCGTCAGTGGCTTTTTAATATTGAATGTATCAGGAGTCGTGCTGAAAGATTCTGTTGTTGAATTAAAATTCAACGGAAATGAGACGAAGACAATTGAGGTAGACGCAAAGGCAGTAGCCGCTGCACCGGATAATTGTTACCTGCTTAGCTTGCTGTTCGATGCCGGTAAAGATGGTAAGGCAACACACGAGGAAACACTGCATGTAAACGTGATCAGCAAACGAACGATTAAAGTAGATGGTAAACTGAATGATTGGGAAAAAGTATTGCCCCAAAGGATAACAGGCGATGATTCCAGGCAAAGCAGCCTCACAGAAGAAGCCTGGTTTCCTTTTAAAAATTTTGATAAACTGACCCCTGCCGGCATGGCTAACGGCTACCTGGCTTATGATGCAAATTATTTTTACTTTGCGGCAAAGGTCGCCGACAGTTCCGCAGATGAAGGCATGATCCGTTTTGAAAACAGGAACAACGACGAGTTCTTTTATCCTGAGAAAAGCTATGTGCCGTATGATAAATTCCGGTTTAGTGGTGCGATGCTGCAGAACGGGATTTCTTATTCTGTCAGGTGGGTAGGCAAAATACAGGCTCCCTATAGTGAGGAATATCTCTTTTCACTGAACACGAAAAATATTACCCGGCTTTGGATAAATAATAAACTGGTGATTGACAACTGGTACCATACATTTCGGCCGATAATGGCGGGGAAAATAATATTATCGGCGGGTAAAGCGTATGATATAAAAGTTGAATTGTCTAAAGAATGGGAGGCAGTTTCGATGCAGTTCATGTGGCAAAGTAAACATCAGCCCAGGCAAATCGTATCAGCCCGGTATTTATCTTCCCCAACAAGATCATCAAACGAAAAGGGACTAACTGCACAATTTTTTAATGGCCCTGCTTTTAATGCTTTCAGCTTTTCGCGGCTGGACTCTTGTATCGCTTTCAAAGCTGGTAAAGAAAATATTCCTGACAGTCAGTTGCTGAAGAAGCCACTGGCGGAGTTGACCTGGCCTAAAAACGTCCGACGCTTTTCCTACCGTAAGGACCCGGAACTGCCTTCCGGGAATTTTGCCAATCACGACAACATTCAGATCGCTTTTAATGTACTTAATGAGGAGCAAAAAGAATTGTATCCTTATCCTGCGGGAACGATGAAGGGCTATACCAATTACCAGTGCACTGACTACGAGTATGCCTTGAACCCTGTAGCAGCGAAATATGGCGGTGGTACGGAAATATGGAGGTTGAGGTCACCTGGTATGCCACATAAGCATTTTTTTCCCAGACAGGGCGTATCGCCTCAGGATGGCCCCGTTAAAAACGCTCAACTGGTAATAATACATACCGGCAATACAAGAATTGTCGAAGCCGCAATTCCCTGGAGTGAGATTCCGCATGTAAAGAAAAGAGTCGACACCCGTCAGCCTATCCGGTTTTCGTTCCGGGTAAACGATAACAAGAGCAATGATTGTATGGAATTGTCGAAAGAAAGGTCTGTTTCAAAAATAAATGGGTCGTTTATGGTTGATTGGAAGCTGCACTGGGCCAATGAACTGGAATTCAGCGTTGAGCAATAGCGTTGTAAAAGGGGTACCATAAAGGTTGCTGGGTGTTAACTACACATTGTCAAATTGAGCAATAGCATTGTGAGAGGGGCACGGGGAAACAATAACAATTTTAATAAAATGTATTGAACATTGAGCAATAGCATTGTGAACGCGGCACTCTATAAAACCGGGACTGTAATAGATTTCGCAAAACTTGTTTTTTTCTACCTGGCGTAGGGAAATTTTCTGTACTCTCAAGAAATAAAGGACACGAAGTTGATTTTTTTGAAACCGGCAAGTTTAAACATGATAAATTAAGCTGATCCTATTTATTTTTTAAGTAAGGTAAAAAGCATAACTCTGTCGCACCTTTTAACGCCTGATCTATGGAGGACATAATACTTCGGAAACACATTGAAAAAATAGTGCCGCTAACCGATGAAGAGTTTGCTTTTGTACTCTCTCATTTTACTTCTAAAAAATTTAAAAAAAACCAATTCCTGATTCGGGAAGGAGAACCTGTAACGTTCAGCTATTTTGTGGTATCAGGGCTTTTAAAACTGGTATATACCGATGATTCGGGAAAGCAGCATGTTGTTTCTTTTGCAATGGAAGACTGGTGGGAAAGTGATTTTCAGGCTTATCTAACCCGCCAGAAAGCCACAATGGCTTTAAAATGTGTAGAAGATACTCATGTTTTCTGCCTCTCTCTGGAAGGTTACCAGAAGTTATGTGCCAGTTTTCAAAAGATGGAACACTTCTTCCTTACAAAAGCTAATTTCGGCCACATGGGTTCTCAACGGCGAATATTGTCCTTGCTTACCACCGATGCAAAGGAGCGATACCAGCAGTTGCTTAATCAGTTTCCCTCTTTAATTCAACGGGTTCCTAAAACACTACTTGCTTCCTACCTGGGTGTTTCCCGCGAAACGTTAAGCAGGCTATCTTCTTAGTTTATTTCATCAGGCTATAATAGTGATGTTTGTCACACAAGAAAACGGTGTAAGTGCTCACCTTTGCATTGTACATTTCTTCTAAACTATGCCTGCGATGGCATAAACTAAAAAGTAAACAAAATGGAAAAACGAATAATCAATCCGTGGCAATGGCAGGATAGCCGCAGTTATGTGCAAGCTGTTGAAGTAAAGGGCGTAGAAGGCACACTATATTGTTCTGGTCAGGCTGCAGTGCATGCTGACGGAGCCATAAGTACCGGCGACATGAAATCACAGCTACTTGAGGCTTTAAATAATTTGGAAACCGTTATCAGCGAAGCCAGGTATGAATGCCAGAATATTGTTCGGTTAACCATTTATACAACTTCAACAGCAGAATTTTGGCCACACTTTCCAATTTTTCAGGATTGGATAGCCAGGCATGGAATTAAGCAAGCACTTACTTTGCTTGAAGTGAAAAGTCTTTTTGAAACTTTAAAAGTTGAATTGGAAGCGACCGTAGTGAAATGAAGATGAATGCTAATATTGGTCTTCCTACAGCAGGCCGTTGGATAAACTGCCGCATATACTTTCATTTTTTCCGTATCCCCACAGTGGACATATCAATCTGCTTAAATCCCTGTAAAAAGGCTGGTGAACCCGGTTTTAATTTAAAGTTGAAATTTCCGGGGTCAACGAACATCGGATCGCAGTACAAGGAATGAATATCCTTACCTGATTTATGCCATTGCAGCCAACTGTTTCCATTGAAAGTCAAACTATCCAAAGGAAACCGGGGGTTAAAAAAGATATTGTAATCGGTATAAAAATTAGATGTTTTAATTGGCTGCTTTTTGTTCCTTGGGTCAACATGATACGCATAGGTTTGATCTTTCCAGTCGGCGCTGTAAGGATCCTTTATGGCGTCCCAATAAATGATATTCTTCTCTAAATAAACACT
>JAYUXA010000229.1:0-2993 GCA_043753245.1 Chitinophagaceae bacterium | reverse complement strand
ACATCCTTATAAAACGGATAGATTTAAAGTCGGGGATATTGCCTATTTTTCTATCGTAACTGCCAATGGGGATTCTAAACTGGTACCAGGTTTCGTTGCGGGTGGTACTGTTTACCAGGTTTATTGATACTACTTTTTTATCTACAATATAATTAGTACCAATGGCCATTTCCGGCGCAGTGCTGGGTTTAATATCCACTATGTATTGAAAATATTCCTCTGTTTCATTCATGGTATTATCCCTGTTCAAATCTTCTGCATCAGGATACAAGGTAGCTGCAGAAGAAAATTCACTGCCATCAGAAATGGGTGAGTTACCCTGCGGGCTATTAAAATTTTTATACCGCTGCAGGATGCCATCATTGGCACCAAAAGAACTATTCCGGTAATGTTTGTAATTATCTGCTGAAGGATCGCTTATAGCATCCCTGTATGCCTGCGAACCTGTGCCGAAATTAGTAGCCAGTTCATCCAGGTAGATTTGTCTTTTAATTATTTCTGCTGTATCGTTCAGGCCATCAAAGCCTAAATCCTGAAATAGCCTGTCTTCCGGCAGATTACTGAAAGCATTGGTAACCTGGATGGGATTGCGGGGAACCCTGCCCCAATTGGTATTATCTACAGGAGCCGGTTTAGTGGGTGTGGAAAGGCCATTTTCATAAAATCTTCGCCCATCTTTTAAAACATCTTCAGAAACATTACCCAGGTTAAAATATAATTTACCCCCGGTAGATGAATTGTATTGTGGAAGTATAAAAGGATCCTGCACCCAAAATTCAATAAATTCAATATTGCTGGTTTCAAAATCAGTTTGATCTACCGCCCGCATTAGTCCGCCCCAGTTTTTCTTGGGAAAGCGAAACTTTCCATTGGCAGCAATAATTGATGAATTGGATTGAAAATTATAGGGCCCTCTTTCGGTTGGGTAATAGGTCATATCAAAAGTAATGAGCTGGCTTTCTCCAAAACCTGTTGTACGCTGCGGAAAAATTTCTTTCTGGTATACCTGCCGGGTCCGGGGGTCACTAAGTAACGCCGCATTATCTGCAATTGGATTATTTTGTCCTTTGTATTGCTGCAGCGTTTGTTCTATTTGATACCAGGCAATTTTTGCTCTTTGTTTTCCATAATCTAAATTGTTATTCAGTGAAGCACCTGGGAAAAGAGGGTTATTAAATCTATCAGTTGCCCCGGCCGGCGCAGAAGCTAAGGCCCAGCTTATAGGAGGGAACCGCAGGTCGATGCCTGATTTGGTTCCTTCAAAATCATCAATATTTACTATTCCAGCCTTGCCACGCCCAATCTGCGGAGCATGGCCGGGTTTAAGCATGGCTGCTTCGGCATACACATTTATTGAGGAAGGTGCATTAGTGGAATAAAAAGGAAGTTTATCTACAAGTTTGGTAAGCCTTGGCACATCCTTGCGGTAATTCATATCAAGGCCATACATAGCATTACGGATAGGATCTTCACCATAAGTTACCTTGGTAAAAAAAGGTCTTTCGCTTAGTCGCACTATGGTACCTCCAAAAGATAGTTGTTCCTTAGCGGTATTTTTAGCCAAATAATCTAACCTTAATCCCAGGTAGGATCTTTGCTGAAGACCAAAGGAAGCATTATTTTCAAAATTTACCTGCACGGGCAAACCTGCATTCAGGATGGCCTGATTGGTAATTTTAATAGTACCTAAATCGTAATTGATATCATAATCTATGCCTTCCTGAAGGCTGCGACCGCCGGCAGTAACTGTTACAGAGCCGGGTGGAATATTGTATCCAATGCTGATATCTGCAGAGCCGGATGTTTTAGCAGTTCCCTTAAGCACAAACCTGTTTAGGTTTGGATATTGCTGGGCTACGGCCTTTATAGAATCGTATAAAGCGTAATACAAAGTATCCTTAGCTGTGGCTGGCACAGCATTATAAACCTGCACGGCCAGGTCACGGCCAAAAGGTTCCAGCACCGGAAAAATTACCCGGCTATATTGTGATACTACAGTAAAATTTTCTACATAGTCAAACACACCATCGGGCTGAGGATCCAGTTGACTGTTCAGCCTGTCTAGATTAATAAGTGAAATGATGGGTGCACCCTGGTTTTTATTTCCAAAAGGAACATAACGTTTAGCTCCAAGGCCAGGCTCCTGGTACAATACATCAAGTTTAAAATCGGAAGGCGTTAATACACCATAACCAATAGTGTAAACATTCTTTAGCATCAGATCCCATATAGGCAGGCTGGTGCGTTGCGATGTAGCTTTTAATAATTTCAGGAATAATACTTTTTGTGTGGCTGAAGAACTGTCTGGTGGCACATCCTGCGAAAATTCCCCCACCTGGAATACACGGCCATTGTAAGTATATTGATAAGCAACAGCTAAGACTTCATCTGTTTGCAATGGCTGGCTAAGTGATAAACTACCTACCTGCCTGTTAAAAATATATTGATTGGAATCCAGTTTGCGGGCAAAGGTTTTTTCAAAATCCTGCACAGGACTGAGGTTCAGACTTACCAGGTTACTATATATTGTAGCAGGATTCCTGGCATCGGGCCGGCTTATAATTTTTGAATACAAATCATTGGAATTGTTGGAAGGAACCTCCAAACCAGTAAGCACATTTACATAAGGTGGCTGCTGAAAAGGGGTAATTTCTCCCAGGTCCATCAGGCCCACAATATCTCTCGTTTCTGTGGTAGTACCATTTCGGTTGGTAACCCATACTTCCAGTTTGAGAATTTGCACGGGGCTGGTTACAGCAGGCAAGTTTTTCATAACCAAATTGTACTTGTTCTTAAAATACTGCCCTAGCAGAAAATGCCGGTTTTCTTCATATTCATCTGCTTTTATTTCAAAAGGCTGAGATGCTGCGCCGCCCTGCAGGTCTACACTTTGCCGCTGTGATTTTTGATTGGCCAGTACGGTAGTTATAAATAGTTTACCAAACTGTAATTGTGTTTTTAAACCGAATAGCTGCTGCGCTCCCGGAATTAAA
>JAYUXA010000228.1:0-2996 GCA_043753245.1 Chitinophagaceae bacterium | reverse complement strand
CTGCAATAAAATTATTGTCTGCGGCCATGCTTAAAACTACAGAAAAAAAGAGTTTGGTGAGGTGGGCAGCAGTTCTATTACTATAATGGGGGGAGCATTTTCGTATTGGAAGGAGGATAAAAAAAAAGTCCCGGATCACTCCGGGACTTTGATATTTTTGCTAACTAAGAAAACTATTTCTTTTTAGCAGCTTTCTTAGCTACTTTCTTCTTAGGTGCAGCTTTCTTCACAGCTTTCTTAGCTGCTTTTTTCTTTGTTGCCATTTTGTGTGAATTTAACGGTTAGTAAATAGTAAAATTCTACAGTAAAAATAGAAACTAATTTCAAACCGCCAAAATATTCTCACAAATTTTTTGGAAATGATCGTCTAAACACCTAAGACACTCACAATTGTCTTTTCGTTGCGGGTCTTTTTGAACACAACAAGCCCATCAGACAAAGCAAATAAAGTGAAGTCTCTTCCAAGTCCAACATTTTTACCGGGATGGTAAACCGTTCCGCGCTGACGAACAATGATGTTACCTGAGATAGCAGGCTGGCCACCATATATTTTTACTCCGAGGCGTTTGCTCTGCGAGTCGCGTCCGTTTTTTACACTGCCTTCCCCTTTTTTATGTGCCATGAGATATACTAATTAAAAAGATAAAAAATTGTCTTTGATTATGCAACGATATCGCTGATGCGGATTTGCGTATAGCGGGTACGGTGACCATGCTTTTTACGAAACCCTTTTCTCCTTTTCATTTTGAACGCAATCACTTTGTCTCCAAGAACCTGATCAAGGATCTCTGCTTTAATAGTCACCTTTACATCGGCTCCTACTGTTGTTTTACCGTCTGTTCCGGTTAGCAGCACCTCGGCAAATTCCAGCGCATCTCCTGCCTGGCCTCCTACATGGGGAACATATAATGTCTGGTTCTTCTGAACCCTAAACTGCTGACCGGCTATCTTTACTATTGCGAACATGATTCCAAAAATTAGGATCGCGAAGGTAAGCCGTTTCGGCAGACTTTAAACATTTTTAAGCGTTTTTTTCTTCTCTTAATTGACGTAGGTTTGTTGTTCGGGCTAGAAATTGTATAAATGAACATTAAATCACTCCTGGCAAAACCTTTTGCCACATATATATATATAGGTATCCGAAAAGGGATGACCACCGCCATCGCCGACCAGGAAACGATCCTCAAAGAGCTTTTGAAGACCGGAAAAACGACCGACTTTGGAAAAGAACATCATTTTGCAGACGTCCAGACGGATGCCCAGTTCACCCAGGCGGTGCCTGTGCGGGATTACGAACAGTTCAGACCCTATATAGACCTTATCAAGGAAGGCAGGCATAATGTACTCTGGAAAGGAAAGCCCCTTTACCTGGCTAAAACCTCGGGCACAACCAGCGGGGTAAAATACATTCCGATCAGTAAAGAATCTATTTCCAACCACATCAATACGGCCAGAAATGCACTCCTTTGCTATATCGCCCAATCCGGAAATACCGCTTTCACCGGCGGAAAGATGATCTTTCTTTCCGGATCACCCGAACTCGACAGGGTTAAAGATATTCCGACAGGCAGGTTAAGCGGCATCGTAAATCATCATATCCCCCGGTATCTGCGCAACAACCAGCTGCCCTCTTACGAAACCAATTGTATTGAAGACTGGGAAACCAAACTCGATAAAATTGTAGGGGAAACTCTCCAGCAGGATATGAGCCTCATCAGTGGCATCCCTCCGTGGATGCAGATGTACTTCGACCGCCTTCATCTTAAAACGGGAAAAAAAATAAAAGATCTTTTTCCCAATCTTTCCGTAATTGTTCATGGCGGAGTAAATTTTGAACCCTACCGGGCCAAATTATTCGAAAGCATAGGAGCAAAGATCGATTCGATAGAAACATTTCCCGCCTCGGAAGGATTTATCGCCTTTCAGGCTTCCCGCGAGGAAGAAGGGCTGTTGCTGAATACCGACAGCGGCATTTATTTTCAGTTTATCCGTACTTCAGAGCTGTCGGAAGATCATCCCGAAAGACTATGCCTCAGAGATGTGAAAGTAGGAGAGAACTATGCCCTGATCATCAATAACAATGCAGGTTTATGGGGATACAATATCGGCGATACCGTACGTTTTGTATCTATTGATCCTTATCGCATACTCGTCACCGGCAGGGTGAAACATTTCATTTCTGCTTTTGGAGAACACGTGATCGGAGAAGAAGTAGAGTACAGTCTGATGAAAGCCGCGGAAGAAGAAAACATACACATTACGGAGTTCACGGTAGCTCCGGTGATCGGTTCCGGAAACTCTTACCACGAATGGTTTGTTGAATTTGAAAACAAACCGGAAGATCTGCAACGTTTTGCTTCGAAAGTGGACCACCACCTCCGTAAAAAGAATATATATTACGATGACCTCATCAGCGGCCACATCCTTTCTCCGTTAAATATCCGGCCGGTTCGTAAAAACGGATTCATCGACTACATGAAATCCATCGGTAAACTGGGCGGGCAGAATAAAGTTCCCCGTTTAAGTAACGACCGCAAAGTAGCCGCAGTATTAGAAAGATTTGCTGAATAAAATTTCCATATGAAAAAAAGACTTGCACTATTCGGATCAACCGGATCTATCGGTACCCAGGCCCTGGAAGTAATAGCCGCACATCCCGATCTTTTTTCTGCAGAGATACTCACGGCACAGAATAATGAAGAGTTGCTAATTGAACAGGCGTTGATTCATCAACCCAATATTGTCGTTATCGGAGATGAAAAAAAATATGCAACAGTAAAAGAAGCCCTGTCTTCTACCGGGGTAAAAGTATTTGCCGGAGAAGCTTCACTGACTGAAGTGGCAGCAATGGATTGTTATGATATGATGATCGCGGCAATTGTTGGTTTTGCGGGCCTGAAGCCCACCCTGGAAGCCATTCAGGCGGGCAAGGCGGTTGGTCTTGCCAACAAAGAAACGCTGGTGGTGGCAGGGGATATCGTGATGCAGCAGGCTGT
>JAYUXA010000227.1:0-6463 GCA_043753245.1 Chitinophagaceae bacterium | reverse complement strand
TCTTACAGGGTGTGGAGGTAAATACGGAATGCCTTCATCGCATGCAGCCAATCATTTTGGGCTTGCAGCCTTCTGGTATTTTACTATTGCCCGGATGGCTAACCGAACATGGTGGATGCTGTGGGTTTGGGCCTTTATGATCTGTTATGCTCAGGTATATGTAGGTAAACATTATCCCGGAGATGTGCTTGCGGGCGCAGTATTGGGCATATCCGCAGGATACCTG
Source organism: Chitinophagaceae bacterium (assembly GCA_043753245.1). Taxonomy (GTDB): domain Bacteria; phylum Bacteroidota; class Bacteroidia; order Chitinophagales; family Chitinophagaceae; genus Flavitalea. The sequence continues at coordinate 6,237 of JAYUXA010000227.1, read as the reverse complement.
ATTGCCGTATTGTTCAGAAAGTGGACGATGAAAAATAAACCGTCAGCTACTTAACCTCCTCAGAACAGATAATAGTATTCAGCATGAAAAAACATCCTTTACTACGCCAGGCAAGTTTATTATGGAATATGGTATTTATACTTACCATGCTTGTATATGCTGTGGGTTTAGTGGTGGATATCATGGAACCTGACGCGGCTGTTTATGCAGAAGTATCCATGGAAATGCATGACTCAGGAAATTTTCTATCCATCTTTCATAAACAACTCGACTGGCTGGACAAACCTCATTTTCCTTTCTGGATGTCCGCTATTTCATATAAACTGTTTGGCGTCAGTACCTTCGCCTATAAGCTTCCTGCAGTGATTTTTATATTGCTGGCAGCTTTTTATACCTTTTTATTCGGAAAAAAATTTTACTCCTCCCTGCACGGATACCTTGCTGCACTATTACTAATTACCGCACAGCATATCATTATTTCCAACCAGGATGTTCGTGCTGAACCGTTCATGACCGGGTTAGTCATAATGAGCATGTATCATTTTGGCTGTTATCTGAGCCCGGATACTAAATTAAAAAAAACAAATGTATGGCTTCATGCGGTCCTGGGTTCACTTGCCCTTGCCTGCCTAATGATGACCAAAGGTTTATTCACTATAATTCCCGTGGCAGCAGGAATTGGACTTGCACTACTCTATGAACGCAAGTGGAAAACGATACTGAACTGGCGGTGGCTGGTCATTGTGGTAATCGTCTTTGCTTTTTTATTTCCGGCTCTCTATGGATATTATCTGCAATTTGATCTGCATCCCGAAAAAGAAATTTTCGGACAGTTTGGTGTTTCCGGTGTAGAATTTTTTTTATGGACCAGTCAGTGGGGAAGGTTTACAAATAGCGGTCCTATAAAAGGTTCAGGGGATCTTTCTTTTTTCGTACATACCCTTTTATGGGCTTTCCTGCCATGGGCATTCGCTGCATTTTTTTCGTTGTATCAAAAAACGAAACAGCTTATTCAAAAGAAAAGCAAGAAAGAAAATTTTACCTATTTCGGGTTTATTACTTTATTCCTGATATTTTCCATTTCTAAATTTCAGCTGTCTTTTTATCTTAATCCTTTATTCCCTTTCTTATCTATCCTTACTATTGCTGCATTATTAGACAGCGGGATCAAAACCCTGAAGATATTTTCAGTGATCCATACTGTTCTTTGTTTTTTAATGATCCTGGCCCTTGGTTTATTGCATTACTTTTTTTTAAACAGATGGCCCCATTGGGACACATTACTGATTTTAATCGCCGCCGGAGGCCTTGGATTTTATTTGCTCGCTCAAAGCCGTGTTTATTTAAAAAAAATTGTGTTTGCAACCGCATTGATACTTCTTGCAGTTAATTATTATGTAAACAGAGATTTTTACCCGGCCCTACTGGATTACCAGGCAGAAAGCCAGGTGGCCTATTATGTAAAGCAGCATCATCTTCCTGCAGATCAACTGGTTTTTGTGGGAGAGGTACAGTCCGTAGCAGATATTATTCTGCACCATGTAACTCCGGTCGTGCCATTTGACCAGGTTTCCATGAAAAAACTAACCAATAAATATGTGTTCACCTCTCCCGAAGGGAAAAACAGGATCGACTCGCTTGGTTTAAACTATTCTGTTATCACCATTCTGCAGGATTTTCCGGTTACCCGGCTAACCGGAACATTTATTAATAGGAAAACAAGGACTACTGCAATACAGTTCCGGTTTTTACTAAAAACCGGAACTTAATAGTTGTGTAGTGCATCGTCATTAAAATGTACCGGCTCAGATAGTTCTTTTTGATGGCTATGGCCAGAAGCACTGATGATACTATCACCAAAGGGCTGGACACTAACCCTGACCTTAACTATTCTGCAAAGCCTCCTGCTTCAACATGATGAAATGCGTGCCATCAGGTGATGCCGGTCATATATCAGGTCACCGGTGATCCTTAATTTTATTAAAATTTAATAATGGCAGAAGAAAAATTTCTGCGGGCTAAAATACTTTCCATAAATCAGGAAACCTGCGTTCAAAATATTCAGTCAGATTTTACGGCATTATATCCTTACTTAAAACTGGATTTCTTCCGTTTTGTTCAACCGGTCTGGAAAACCGGAGCAGGTCCTGAAAGGATATTTCCACAGGAAAGGATCATCCGCTATTCCAAAAAAAATGCCTGCTCAACGATTAGCGTTGAAGAATACAAGACCGTACAGCAACTAACGGATGATTTTGCACTATTACTGGACCTGACCGTTCAAATACTACGCAAAGCCGGAAACGTCTGGATAGAAACATCGCTTACATTGGGGTGGACACTTGGCCAGCAAAACAGGGAAGGCGAATCCATTAGCCGAATCAGCAGCATTTTATAATATTAAAGGGTGATCGTAGAACAATTAATTTATTGTATTGCCGGGTTTGCGGGCAAAGAGTAACAAAGCGTATCCAAATATAGCGGCAGCGGTGGAAGTGATCAGGATTGCAAATTTTGATTCAGTCTGAATCAATGGATCTGAAAAAGATAGTAAAGAAATAAATATAGACATCGTAAATCCGATACCTCCCAACAATCCGATACCGGCAATATGAGTCCATGTAGCATGACGGGGCAGAACAGAAATTTTTAATGCTGTTACCAGCCAGGAAGTGAATAGTATACCTAAGGGTTTCCCTAATAAAAGTCCGAACATGATTCCGGTACTTAAGGAATTACCAAGGGATTTAATCATACCAGGTTCAAACGAAATATTTGTATTTGCCAGTGCAAAAATGGGCATGATAAAAAAATTAACCGGCCTCGTTAAAAAATGCTCCAGCTTTTCCAATGGAGATATATTCGTATCCCGTGTTGTCGGAATCATCATGGCGGTGAGCACACCGGCAACTGTAGCATGAATGCCCGACTGGTGTACAAAATACCACAACAGTACTCCGGGGACGAGATAATAAATTAACTTTTTTACTTTATAGCGGTTTAATAAAAATAGTACGAGTACAAGTATTCCAGAGTACCCTAAAAAATTTACCTGTACATCCGCAGAATAGAATAAGGCAATAACAAGGATCGCGATCAGGTCGTCAGCAATCGCCAATGCTGCTAAAAATATTTTGAGCGATGCCGGAACTTTTTTTCCGAGCAGGGAGAGTATTCCTAATGCAAATGCGATATCGGTTGCCATAGGAATGCCCCAACCTGCCGATGTTGAGCTATTCCCGTTAAATATCAGGTAAATAAGCGCCGGGGCAACTGCACCTCCAATGGCGGCAAAAACAGGCAGGCTGGCCTGCTTAAAGCTGGACAATTCTCCCTCCACTATTTCTCTTTTTATTTCCAGTCCTACCAGCAGAAAAAATACAGCCATCAACCCGTCATTGATCCACTGCAACACAGTGTACCGAAGATGGACCGATGGTATATTAACCCCTATTGGTGTAGCAAGAATCTGTTCAAAGGGTAAGCGAAAGGATGAATTTGCGACAACCAGGGAAATAACAACGCTACCCAGAAGAAGCAGGCCTCCTGCAGATTCTGATTTTACAAAATCCTTAAAGCTGTTCAAATTAATAGAGTCTCGCATGCCGGTAATCAGTTGATGGTAACTCAGAAACAGATCTGAGCCTGCGGCAAGTTCGGAAAACCATTTTGATTTTATGCATCAACAGCCTCTCATCCGGCGAGAACAGGAATTTTTGAAGCTCTTTGTGAAATAAACAAAGAATAATTAATCTTTTGGATAGTATGGTTAGCAATGTCTTCCGATGCGTTGGCCTGCGAGTGCGAGCCTGTTACGACTAATGTATTTTTTTTGCCGGTAAGAATGGAATCCAGTTCTCCAGTCCCTTGCTGGAATCCAACTGCCGAATAATGTGCTTTCAGGTAGTCGCCTATTTTCCGATGATCGATCGTATTAAATTCGTTCTTTTTATCTGACAACAAGAAAATAGCTTTCGTTTCTGAGAGCTGTGGGAACAGGTAGGTGAATTGTTTAATGGCGTATGCAGCAGCCTCCGTTCCATCATACGAAAAAACCAGTTCGTCCACTGTTTCGAAATTTTCTGAGGCGATTACCACCGGACATTCTGCTTCTTTCATGATCTTCAGGAAGAAATCCTGTGCCTTCTGATCAGTTTGTTTTGTAAATTTTGATGGTATAAGCAGGAGATCGGCAAACCTTGATTCCTCAATAATCTGTTCTGCAGAAAATAAGGAAGCGGTGGTATTGAGCCAATTCAATGAGCGGTGAAAATTAAAGGATGCCGGTAATTTTATATCAGCATTTTTCGTCATTGCCGGTTCACAACGATCAGCGGTCTGGTTTTTCAAAGTACATTTTCCACAGCATTCTTTTCCGGTATATTCCGCTTCGCTTAAATGCCCGGGATCAATCAGAACGCCTGTTATTTCGGAATTGGTCAACGCTGAAATGTATTCGGCAAATTCATATACGCCTTTTACATATCGGTGCGAATCTGTTAGTACTACTATTCTTTGCATAAAATAACTTAAGTAGATAAAAAAATAAATACCAATACTGCTACTATTCGTTGGTCAAAATAACCTTTAATGTTTTTTCACGCTCAGCATTGCTGAATGTATCATAAGCATTGACAATATCATTTAAGGCAAAATGGTGGGTTATTAATTTAGAAGGCTGAACTTTTTTAGACAATACGGTTTTAAGCAACATTGGTGTAGTAACCGTATCCACTAACCTGGTGGTGATCGTAATATTTTTAGACCACAGGTCTTCGAGGTGCAGGGAAACACTTTTTCCGTGAACACCCACATTGGCAATACGTCCGCCTGGCGCAATAATAACCTCGCACAATTCAAAGGTTTCCGGTATGCCTACCGCTTCAATGGCAACATCCACTCCTTTCTGTCCGGTAATTTCCTTTATTTTTTCTGCCGCGTTAGTGGTCTTACTATTAATAATATGGGTGGCCCCAAATGTTTTGGCCACATTTAAACGGTTGTCATCAATATCTACTACTATAATTTCTGCGGGGGTATAAAATTGGGCAGTGATGAGTACGGCCAGGCCAATTGGACCCGCCCCGATGATGGCCACGGTATCTCCTGGCTTTACCTGTCCGTTTAATACGCCACATTCAAAGGCCGTAGGAAGTATATCGCTCAACATTACCAATGCTTCTTCCTCTACGTTAGCCGGGATATGATAAAGGCTGTTGTCTGCAAAAGGAATACGAACATATTCAGCCTGTGTACCATCAATCAAATGACCAAGTATCCATCCGCCTTTTTCGCAATGAGAGTACATTCCCTTCTTACAATACATGCATTTTCCGCAGGAAGATATACATGAAATCAGCACATGATCGCCAGGGGAGAATTCAGTTACCGCTGTTCCTGTCTCTTCAATAATGCCAACTCCTTCATGCCCCAGGATACGTCCATCCGTGACCTCTGGTACATCGCCTTTTAGAATATGAAGATCCGTACCGCAGATAGTAGTCTTGGATATTCTTACAATAGCATCGGTTGGTTCGAGCAATTGCGGTTTCGGTTTTTCTTCCCAGTTTTTTTGATTGGGTCCATGGTACACTAATGCTTTCATAGTATTCTTGTATTAAGTAATTGATTTATACATTGTTAAGCTTTGTAAAAATAGACGATTCGTTTTAAGTGCTTACTGACCTGCATCATCCTCCGACCTGAGTGTTGTCATCCTGGTATGTTCGTGCTTAATACTATAACGGTTTGCTTTGCTTCAGGCTTTTTGTTGTTAGCCAGTCATACTCTCAAAATTCAATACCTTACAAGTATGGCAGAAGAAACAGAAGCGGCAGCATTGGATGATAACGCCGCAGTAAACAACCAGTTTGAAGCGTTGTTTAATTATGCCACCATAGGTATTATGGTGACGGATGAGACCGGTGCCATCATCAATTTCAATAAATATGCCGAATATCAGTTCGGTTTTGAGAAGGAGGAAGTCATGGGAAAAATGGTAGAGATGTTAATTCCCGGAAAGCTGCACGGCAAACATGCAGCACACCGGAAGGGATTTTATCATCATCCTGAACCCCGGCGGATGGGAGAGGGCCGCGATCTGTTTGCCTTAAAGAAAAACGGTCTGGAATTTCCTGTGGAAGTCAGTCTGAGCCATTATACTTTTAAAGAAAAGACCTATGTGATCGCTTTTGTAATAGACATCACCGTGCGTAAGGGAAACGAAGCCGTGGTACT
>JAYUXA010000226.1:0-3008 GCA_043753245.1 Chitinophagaceae bacterium | reverse complement strand
TTTTTTACAAAAAGTTGCAGTATATCTTCCGGCTTGCTCCTGTATTGCGGATAAGCCTGCACCATTACCTTATACATCTGTCCAAAACGAATAAAATTGGTAGCATAAAAACTTCCAATCATCGTTTGTAGTGTACTCATGGCATTATCGACTGTAACCCCTTTTTTAGATGCTAAATCATAATCCATATGAATAAGGTATTGTGGAAAACTGGGATCAAAATTGGTGAAGGCACTCCCTATTTTTTTTTCTTTTTTAAGTACATCGATAAAATTATTGGTAACCTGGGCCGTTTGTTGCAGATTTCCACTTCCTGTTTTATCTAATATCCTTAGTTCAAAACCACTGGCATTGCCAAAGCCCGGTACAGTAGGTGGGGCAAAAAAGTCTATCCTGGCATCTTGTATATGTTTGGTTGATGCCTTAAGTTGTTCCAATACATCATTCACCGATTCTTTTCTGTTATCCCATGCCGCCAGGTTAACCATACCCATCCCATAAGAAGCGCCAGCCACCTCACTTACAAGGCTGTATCCTGCGAGCGTTGTTACGTTTTCTACTGATTTTATTCTGGCTGCAGCCTGCTGGATCTGATCCATCACCTTTTCAGTGCGTTCCAGCGTAGCACCTGCAGGAGTATTTACATTGACATAAATCATACCCTGGTCTTCACTGGGTATAAAGCCAGCGGGCAGTATAGTACTAATACCAAAAGTGGCAAAACAAAAAATAATTAAGAGGCTAATGGTTACTACCCTTCGTCCTGCAGTTTTATAAACAAGCTTTTTATAATTTTTTTCAACCCGGGCAAATCCTAGATTAAAAGCATAAAAAAATCTATTAAGCAACCCTTTTCTTTTATAAATTGGAATTGGATTGTGCTTTAACAGTAGTGCACAAAGTGCTGGCGTTAAGGTTAACGCATTGATACCGGAAATAACAATGGCAATAGCCATGGTAAGACTAAATTGCCGGTAAAAAATGCCAACTGGCCCGCTTAAAAATGCTACTGGAATAAATACCGCACTCATCACCATTGTAATGGCTACAATGGCACCGGATATTTCTTTCATAGCAGCAATAGTAGCATCCATTGCTGACAGGTGAAACACCTCCATTTTAACATGCACCGCTTCTACAACCACAATAGCATTGTCCACTACAATACCGATAGACAATACTAATGCAAAAAGGGTAAGTAAATTTATAGAGAATCCAAATAGTTGCATAAACGCCAGGGTGCCAATTAATGCTACCGGTACGGCCAGCACCGGGATAATTGTAAACCGGAAATTTTGCAGGAAGATAAATACTACGATGAAAACAAGGATAAATGCCTCCAGTAAGGTAATGAGCACTTCATGAATAGAAGCATCTAAAAACCGGCTTACATCGTATGCAATGTTAAATTTCATACCGGGAGGAAATTGCGTGGCTTTTAGTTCCTCCATCCGTTTTTTTATATTTTTTATCACATCCTGTGCATTGCTGCCAGGGCGTTGTTTCATCATGATATTTGCAGATGATTTACCATCTGTTTTACTTACCATACTATAGGTCATTGCGCCAAACTCCACATCTGCAATATCTTTTAGCCGGAGGATATTGCCGTTTTCCATGCTTCGGAGTGGCAAATCTTCGTATTGTTTTGGTTCTAAAAATTTACCGGAATATCTTATTACATATTGCATATCCAGGGCAGCTTTTCCGCTGCTTTCGCCCGTTTTTCCTGGTGCTGCTTCAACGTTCTGACTTCGCAGAGCAGTTACCACTTCATCTGCACCAATGTTATAGCTCACCATTCTTTCCGGCTTTAGCCATACCCTCATACTGTATTCTTTTTGCCCCATGATTTCTGCAAAACCTACTCCTTCTATACGCTTTAGCTCCTGCAAAATATTAATATCAGCAAAGTTGTAAATGAATGCCTCACTTGCAGTAGTATCGTCACTTACAATGTTCAGATACATCAACATGCTATTTACTTCCTTTTCGGTAGTTACACCCGCTTTTATAACTTCTTCGGGTAGCTCATCCAGTACCGTTATTACCCGGTTTTGTACATTCACTGCTGCCATGTCGGGGTCGGTACCAACCTTAAAAAAAACCTGTATCAATGTAGTACCATTGTTGCTGCTTACACTGCTCATATACGTCATACCAGGTACACCATTGATGGCTCGTTCCAGTGGCGTAGTCACCGCCTTTGTACATACTTCCGCATTTGCTCCTGTGTATTTAGCCGTTACCATTACACTGGGCGGCACAATGTCTGGAAACTGGGTAACGGGCAGTGTGAACATTGCCAACACACCCAGTAAGGTGATGATGATGGATATTACCAACGATAAAATAGGCCTTCGTATAAAAGTTTGTACCATGAATTTTTTATTGGGTAGCTTTTATCGGTTACGTATTAGTATTTATTATAAAATATTAATTTTCTAATTAATACTACTATTTTTTAATCCTTCGACAGATACTTTTTTGGGATTTATTTTATTGCCTTCTCTCAAATTCTGAGCACCTTCATACACAATCAGATCGCCTTCATTTAAGCCGGATTTTACAAGGTAGTATGGTCCCAACCTGCTGATAGGGTCAAATGCCTGTTGGCGGATGACATTGTTTTTATCTACCAGAAAAACAAAATTGCGGTCCTGAATTTCAAACACTGATTTTTGTGGTATAAGGAGTGTATTATTTACATTTGCCAGGAGCACCACTTTACCCGTTGCGCCATGCCTTAACAGCCCTCTTGGATTAGGGAATCTTGCCCTGAAAACAAGTGAGCCTGTGCTTGGATCTATTTCACCGTTCATTGTTTCAATTGCACCGGCGTACCCGTAATCACTACCATCACTCAGTATGAGCAATACACTGTCAAATTGATTACCTGTCGTATTTTTTACTTTATTAAACCGGAGATATTCATTTTCGGAAACGCTGAAGTAAGCAAAAATGGATTGGATATCTGATATGGATGTAAGCATCGACCCTTCCTCAAT
>JAYUXA010000225.1:0-13616 GCA_043753245.1 Chitinophagaceae bacterium | reverse complement strand
TTTGTAACACTACCGTTAACGGCTTTTGCTTATTACTTTTTCACGAAGTAATTGTGTTATTAAAAAAGCTATTATGGCTACTAAGAATATCCATACCTTATATCTAACCGTCCAGTAAATAAATGGACTGCTAATAATAAGCCATTCTAATAGCAGTTTTACTTTCAGGTTGTTTTGGTTTCTAACAATAAGAAGCATATCTAATATCACTAACGATAATATAAACAAGCCCCAAAACATCATTCCATATAAACACACAGATATACCAGCGGCTATAAATGCCTGAAAAAGATTAAAAGCCGGCTGATGTAAATACACAACAATAATGGCATATAAATATACAATTACAAAACACCTAAAATATTAATCCAATTTGTCTTTATAATCATCATATTCTATTGTTGTACCAGTGAATTACCCACAACTCGCTTACAAAAACCTGTCTCATATTGTAAAGATCTTCATATGGAGTATCAAATGCCTGCTGTATTTGGTTTACCACAGTCATTAATCCAGAATTACTTGAAACACTTCCATTTGGATCTCCCGTTTTTGCCACAATTGCCAAGAAGCGTTGTTCATCTAATCGATCATATTCAAAACAAACAATACCTTTCCCTTTTTCGTTTCTACCGTGATATTCAATAGGAGCGGTATACCCCATTTTGCTTAACAATGGAATAATAATATCTTGTCGGAGTTGAGTTTCATTTATTTTCTTTAATAGTTGCTTTTTTTCATTGGGATTCATTAGGTTCCTGAAATAAAATTTTAAAAAGTTTTTTTTATTTGGCTTTTTGTCGAGGCGTAGGATTTGAGTTCTAGTTTTTACTATTGGTAAGGTTTACGACCACTTTTACCATGATATCCTTTTCTTCAGGTTTGGATTCGGCAATCATTAGGGTTAGAGCCACCAGTGCATTATCAGCAATTTTTTTGGAATCGTCTAACTTATAAAGAATGCTGTTTTTTTCCAAAAACCAAACGAATAAAAAAGCAGCAATACGTTTATTGCCGTCAGAAAAGGAATGATTCTTAATCACAAAATATAACAGGTTGGCTGCTTTTTCCTCCACGATCGGGTACATGTATTGTCCGTCGAAGGTTTGATAAATTGCAGCAAGTGATCCCTGGAAGAATTCATCTTTTTCATTGCCGAATAATGTACTGCCACCGAATCTATTTTTTAAGCCATGGATAGCATTCATTGCTTCTTTATAATTAATCAGAAATAGTTCTTCCTTGGTCGTGTCGTTGATTTCCAGTACCTGGTGGTCATATTGATCCAAGACATCCAGCGCGTATGTATAATCCGTAATTATTTTGAGTAATCCGGTTGCTTCATCTGAAGATAGCGGTTAAGCCTCTAGGACGTTGCCTAACAGCTTTACGGTTTGCTTGAGTTGGTCCAGTTGCTCGTGTTGCTCGCGAAGGCGCTTTTTATTAATAGCATATCCTTTAACCAGGTAATCCTTCAGAATTTTATTCGCCCAGATTCGGAATTGAATGCCCCTTTTTGAATTTACTCTATAGCCTATAGATATTATCATGTCAAGGTTATAGTGTTCCAAGTCTCTGGCTACACTTCTCTTTCCTTCCTGGCGAACTGTTCGGAAATTCCGAACAGTTGCTTCCAGTGTCAATTCATTTGAGGTATAAATGCCTTTGATATGTTCACTGATATTAGCTTTACTAGATTCAAAAAGCTCTACAAGTTGGGTCTGGTTAAGCCACACCGTATCCTTTTCCAGTTTGACCTGGATTTCCGTTTGACCGGTTTCAGATTTGTAGATAATAACTTCTCCTGTTTGCATAAAAATTAAATTTAAAGTATTGTGGTTAAGAAATAAGATACATTTTTTGTAAACTGCTTTAAATCATCGAGATAGATTTTGAGGTTTGATGTCAAACTCGAAATGCGTGGTACAGAATGATCTTAACCTCTTGAAGTCACAGATTGTGACCTCAAGACGATTCAGTATACAGCGGTACATCAAACGCTACACTTCTTTTGCTTCTTGGCGAACTGTTCGGAAATTCTAGTCAGTTGCTTCAGGTGTCAATTCATTTGAATTGTAAATATGGTTGATATGTTTTTTGCTTTGCCAGGATTTCCAGGATCTACAACGGCTATACTGTCATGATGCAAACTGGAAACTCGCATGGAATTAGTAATGACTTTTACAAGCCGGACCTGTACTGAATTGCCTGTGAGTAGGGACCCTGATATGCAAGCCAAGCAAGGCTTTCGGCATGTCGGAAAATAAGAAAAGCCGGAAAAATCCGGCTTTGTCTAATTAGGCTCCCCCTGCTGGACTCGAACCAGCGACCCTCTGATTAACAGTCAAATGCTCTAACCAACTGAGCTAAGGAGGAGTGTATCTCGTTTAACGGAGGGAGGGCAAAATTAAGGCTTTTCAGGAAATCTCAAAATCTACTTTGAAATTTTTGGAAATACCATCCCAGCAAGGCTTTCAGAGTGTTAATCATCTTGATTCTCGGTTGATAATAGCACGGCGATACTAAAATAGGTGTCTGAAACAAATAGCTTTACTTACTATCTTTTGATCACCTGATGAATTTCCTTTTGCCCATTAAAAGTGATTTCGAGAACATAAATACCATAAGGAAGGCCAGCGATGCTCTCTTGAATTTTCCCCATTTTTACATCGGAATATTTCCATTGTCTTTTAATATTACCGTTTTTATCAAACAAAGTCAATTTGATAACGTTGGGCGAAGCTTTCTCGTCTTTTGACCTCATAGAAAAAGCAGTTGTGGTATCTGATGATGGCTCTACTGTCATCCTATCGTCAGTTGGATTAGGAGATACAGTAAAAGACGGCGAGCATGGAGTATTCCAGACGAACACAGACCCTTGAGCCGATGTTCCACATCCATTAGTTTGACTTGCTTTGATTGTACGCTGTACATTACATGGGATCGAATAATAAGTCACGGCATCGGCATTTGAGCGAATCTTTATGGCATCAACATACCAGTCAAACCCATTATAATTTCCCGAAGACGTGGCAGTAAAAATGTAATCGGTTTGACTTCCTCCATTCTTTGTGTAAGTTATTGTAGGTGTTGCCGGTGTACTTGTCACTATATCTATATATCTTGTCACAATGCCAGCTGTGCACGATGTCGTTATATTTGCAGTGATTCTTGCACTTCCGTTACCCACTTTAGATACTGTTGCTACATTGTTACTGGCTGTGACGGTCGCGACAGAAGTGTTATTTGAGGACCAAGCGACAGTTGACCTGCATGGTAAGTCTAAAACAGAATACGTTGCGGACCCTGAGCAAACGCCTTGCGGACCCGTCAACGAATATGCCGGGGAAGTCAAGCTGAAGCTAGCAGCGTTTGTGTTATAGTTTGATCCTAGAGCTGTCACAGTAACACTAACAGATTTCTGAGAAGTGTTGCAATCCTTAGTTAAATTTAGAGTTGGAGTGCTTGTGTTAATTGTTCCTGCAGCTGGAGCAGCATTGTAATACCAGCCATTCGGAGCAAAGCCAAGATCCCATTTATAGTTCGTTACACTTGGTGTGGAGGTGTGGTTTGTGACCGTCAATGTCGTGCTACCTGTTTTACCGCATACAAACGTAGAGGTGGAAGCCGTCAAAGTAAAAGATGGTGGGACAAGGCTTTCTACAATGGTTATCTTCCTAATTCGAACACCAACCGAGTTCACTCCACTCACAGGCAAACTCGTAACATTTAGATACGACCAGTTTTGAGAATAAGTTGCAGAAGTATTAAATGGATAACTGTAATCAATATAACTGGAACTATTAATTCCGTAAAAAGGACCTGATGTGTTCTGAGTTATATTTTCAGGTCCTGTACATGCACTGGCATCAACCGTTGTGTTGCTTAAGTCAAGCCGCAAATAGGGATAGCTTGTTATAGGTCCATCAGTAGTTGCATTTACAGTGATCGTATACTTGTAGCCTTTTTTGAAAGCGTACACGATCCTATAACGAGTACCCTTGAAACCGCCGGATGCATTTGATACATCTAATATTACGGCACGATCGGTTGCAAACCATCTGGGCTGCCCGGACTCAGTGCGATGAGTGACGGTTGTCGCGATACCATTGGTAGTGGCAGGTATAGAAGTTGAGGTCCCAAAAAAATTACAAGGAGGGTTGCTGGGATTTAATACAGAATAATCAATGACAGTTATTTGCTGGGAATAAACAGCTAAACATGAAATTAAACCAGCAAGGATTGCAAGCATAAATTTTTGTAAAAACTTGATCATAGAAAAGGTTATTTGAAGGTTATAAATAGCTATTTTTCAAGGTGAACCTGAAGCCCTATAAACAGTTGGAAAGCATTCGTTTTTGGACTAAAGTTTGAATTAGCTGTCTCATGGGTATAGGAGATCAAAGTTTCCAATCCAACGGTTGAGTTGAAATAAAAGACTGGCCCGGCTGCAATTCCAAATTTGCCTGAGTTATATGTCGTATAGGAAATATCACCTGGAGGTCCATTCACTATGCTTCCTCCACGTTTTGTATTATACGAATAGCTCCCATCAACAAGGCAGTTTAATTGCTTTGCCGCTGGCAACAAATAGTATCTGGCAAATGGACCACCATAAAAGATTTGTTCTCGAAAATATGTAGGACTTGTAGGCGGTGTTTGAGGTGTGACCATGCTTTGATAGGAATACCCTAAGCGAATACCAGCAGCAAACTTCTCGACAAAGAAATATCCAATGTTCGGTGCAAGATTGATTTTACTGGTTTTAACAATTAGGTTTCCAGGATAATTATCTTTTTGAAACGACACTGCACCCATACCACCGGCTAACCAGGTGCTTTTTGAAAGCTGGCCGTTTGCAATGCAGACAACAGAAATGAAAATTGTTGTAAATGCTAATCGAAACATGATGTTATGGTTGGTTTTAGAATTATAATTATTGCAAGAGAAAAACCACGGAAGATTAGGTACATGTTGATACAAACGACAATGTATGTTGGAGAGAAAATACGAGAAGGAAAATTTGATTGAGGTATAAACCGTGAGAAATGAATCATCGCCATCATTAGAATAAGGTTTGAGAAATTTGAAAATAGTTTACTTAGCTCAATTTTCCAAATAAATCATGTTGGCGGAATTAAATAAACCCGTGTAATCGGTAATTACAACTATACGACTTTCGGCAATTAAGAATACAGAGTTTTGGGCAACAACGATACATAAGTTTCGGCGATGGGCAAACAGGATAGTCAAATCCAGCTTAACAACATGTGTTATTGCTATTCCACAATTTTTAGGATAACGTTACCCGTTTTTTGTCCAGATTCCACGTATTTATAAGCCTCTACAATCTGCTCCAATTTATATTGTCTGTCTATTACGGGATTGTACTCACCTGTCTGAGCAAGCTCTTTTAAAAATAGTATATCCTTTTTAGTTATTGATGGAAGTGGAAATAAAAGTTTCTTACCACCCCAAAAAGCGGTAGTAAGCGCAAAAAATATATTCTCTCCATTTTTCCCCAGTTCAGTTGAAATATAAACTCCCTTTTTACTTAGCAAAGGCTTGCATTGCCCAAATGAGCTTTTACCTACCGCGTCAAAAATAAATTCATATTTATTTTGCGTCTTTGTGAAATCCTGTGTTTTATAATCAATAACAGTATCTGCACCAAGAGATTTTACCAGCTCAACATTCTTTGTATTACAAACAGCGCTTACTACTGCACCAAAATGCTTTAATAATTGAACGGCTGCAGAACCAATGGCACCAGTTGCACCATAAACTAAAACATTTTGTCCACGTTCAATTTTTGCTGCTCTAATATCCACTAAAGCGTAATGTGCTCCTTCAGTAAGCGCTGCCGCTGTATCGAAGCTCATGTTTACAGGTATTGTTGTTAGTGCCTCTGTTTCACTAATTGTTAAATATTCTCCATGGCCCCCAAAGGATTTGTCATTAAACCCAAAAACCTTATCCCCATTCTTAAATTCTTTTACACTTTTACCAACTTCTTCAATTACCCCTGCAAACTCACAACCTAATATTTGATACTTTGGGCGTAAAAGTCCACTCCAGAATCGTGAAATAAAATATTCGGCACTACGGAATCCAGAGTCAGTCCGATTCACGGTAGATGCATAAACCTTAACCAATACTTCGTTGTTTTTTGGTACGGGTTTAAGAACTTCCATTAATTTGGCTACTTCCGGGGGCCCATATTTTTTATATACAATTGCTTTCATAAATAATTATAATTACGACTTTTTTGGGATTCTGGTAAATTTACAACCTGCTATCAGGAAAAATTAATTGATTTATTTTGTTTTTACAACTGCATTATAATAATAGTAGCTATTATACCAATCAATTTAGCTTCAATGTCGCACTGCCAGCCGGTAAACAGGTACTATAAAAAGTGTATTTGCTTTTTTTGACCGTAACGTCCTTCGGTTACTCTCAGTCTTAAAAATGGAAGAATTGTGCTATTTACAAAAACAATCTAAACTATTTTTATTACTTGGTATCATATCGATTGAAACAATTATATTGTATTCTATTACAATACACAGCGTATCTATTTCAAGTGTAGCCCTTTCGCCTTTATTTAAAAAAAATTAATAATGTTAACACAAGCCTCTATTAAATTGCCGCTTCACTACAACCAAATCGTAGCAAAAAGTACAGATTTAGGCTTCAATATGTTGTCTGATATCCAGACAGGTTCACTACTTAAAACGCTTTCAGCATCTAAGGTTTCCGGATCAATACTTGAATTAGGTACTGGAACAGGTTTATCACTTGCCTGGATTGCAGAAGGAGCTGATAAAAAGAGCCGGATAGTAAGTATTGATGATAATAATCTATTTCAATCTATTGCACGGCACATTTTTAAAGATGATAACCGGATTATATTTGAATGTTTAGACGCTAACGAGTGGCTAAAAAAATATAATGGTGAAAAGTTCGACTTAATTTTTGCCGACGCATTCCCTGGAAAGTTCGAGAACGTAAACCTTGCTTTGGATTTGGTTAAAGTTGGCGGATTTTATATTATAGACGATCTTTTACCTCAACCTAACTGGCCAGAGAATCATCAGGTGAATGTTGATGGTTTGCTGGATCAGTTGTATAATTCAAATAAGTTTATTTTTACTCCGTTGGACTGGTCTACAGGGTTAGTAGTATTCACAAAAATCATGGATTGACTAACCATTATTTTATTTTTGTTCATAGAATTTTAACTTAATGCGCTAACATCTATTTACTTATATGAACAACCGTTAATTCTCTATTAACATTCTATCAATAAATAACGACTTATTTTGTACAATTTTGTTGATAGAATATTTATTACACACATTAACGCACTGGTCAAAACTTTTCCAGTTGCCCTTGAAGCACCGGTTCCTAATTGTACTTTGGCCGATATTTAGAAGTTCGCATGTCTTAAAGTTGAACTATAAAAAAAGACAATTTTAACCCTTCTGTTTTCGGGCTATTTAATCCTTAGCGTATGTATCGATTTCACCCACTCGTCTTTTTTACAGCGCGGACAATTATGCTTTCGGGTGGCTATTTCCTGGACACCTCCGCAATAGGTGCAGGCATATTCTCCCGGAGTTTCCACAATACAGGATTTGAGATTATATAGTTTAGGCAGTACCGGCAGCCCCGCCAGGACTTCTTCATCTGGAAAATAATAAAAACTGATATTGCCATTCGTTTCCAGGATCCCTATTCTTATCTGGCCTATATGTTCAATACTCTGCATGCGCATCTCGGCAAATAATTCATCCTTTGCATAGGTAATTTCTCCTTCAGACATCACAACAAACTGACCATTTTCGATAACATATACCGGTACCCCTTCCACAAAACTTTCAAATCCCTCGTATTTTGAAGATAACCAGGTAATAAGCCGGTATAGTATCAATATGGCTGCAAAAACAAGCAGGGATGGCAAGATCGCCATGTCATTGTTGAACATAGGGTCGCCAGCAGCAGAACCTAACGCGATGATAATTGCGACTTCAAATATTGATAATTGCCTGACTCCTTTTTTCCCGGAAATGCGCAGCATTACCAATACTGCAATAAACATAAAAATAGTTCGAAGGAAAATTTCCAGTGCAAATATCCAGGTCAGCTCATTAATAAATATGTTTTTCCAATCCATAATAGTATTGAAGTTTTCCAATCATCCGGATTATTAATTGTATTTCCTGCCTGCACGGATCAGATGATTCATCTGGCAGACTCATACTAATGATTTTAGCATTCAATACGATAATCATGCCACCCACAATTATCAACGTTTACACCAAACTATTCTGCCCATGCAAGGATCAATTAGGCAGGATCGTTCTCCTAACATTAAATTTGCAGGAAGAGAAGCGAATTAAAACACACCTCAAGAACAGATGAACGTCAATGCAATGCGCTCTATAGACAAGTGGGCCGGAGTTCCGCTCTGCTTTCTGGCTTCCACATGGTACCGCATCCTGAATGTGTTTGCGGGAAAGAGAATCCCTGACACCAGGAACACACTTTTTATCGAACTCTCTGAAATGGGCTCGGCCGTTATTGTAGATCCGGCCATGAGAAAACTACGGCGTGAAGCGCAATCACATCTTTTTTTTGCTATTTTCAAAGACAACTCCAGGTCGCTCGAAATCCTGAACACTGTTCCCCAGGAAAATATTTTCAGGATGCATTCATCCAACCTCTTTTCTCTTTTTTTTAGTGTGCTCTCTTTTATCGGATGGTGCCGTAGAAAAAAAATTACCTGTGTAATAGACCTTGAACTGTTCTCCCGTTTTACCGCACTCCTTGCCTTTTTGAGTGGTGCACGCTCGCGCATCGGATTCGCAAGCTTTCATGACGAAGGGTTGTACCGCGGAAGCATCATTAATTTTCCTGTCCGGTACAATGCCCATGTTCATGTTGCCGTCAATTTTATTTCCCTCGTTAACCGTGCGATGAATAAGTTTGAAAACCCGTATGCAACCGTAGCGCTCGCAGAAGGTGATCTGGACCTGGTTTCCGCCTCTGTTCATCCATCACAGATCGCAAAAGTGAGAAGCAAGATCAAAGATCTGTATCCCGTCTGGAGGCATGAAAAAGTGATTCTTTTTAATGTCAATGCATCCGACATGCTGCCCCAGAGAAGATGGCAACAGGAAAATTTTGCCACTGTAGCAAAACATCTCCTCGACACATTTAAGGATATCATTATCGTGGGCACAGGAGCTCCGGCAGAAAAAAAATATGTTCAAAAAGTTATTGATCTCACCGCACACGAACGGTTTGTAAACTCTGCAGGCATTTTTGCTTTTAGTGAGCTGGTACCCCTATACAGCATCTCTTCCCTTATGCTTACGAACGACTCAGGGCCGGCGCATTTCGCATCGGTCACCCCTCTGAAAGTATTTGTATTGTTCGGACCGGAAACACCCGCTTTATACGCTCCCCTGGGTGGTAACGCCGAACCTTTTTACCTGAAGCTACCCTGCTCTCCCTGTGTAAGCGCTGCTAATCACAGAAAGACGACCTGCCTTACACGACCCTGCATTACCAGCATTCAACCATCATGGGTGGGAGGGAGATTGAAAGAATGGCTGACGGCAGAACATACCGGTTAATTATTTTGATGGTCTTTTCTGCAAAAAAAGATCTACGTTGGAACGGTCTATTTCCACAGATCCGGTAATAATTGTCTTAGGTACGGGAATAACTCCGGCCATGGCATCATTTCCGGATAGCTGCAGGGTTTTATGGCGCATATCAAAAAGAAACTGCGCCCCCAGCCAGGTAAACAACTCCCGTTTTTGCCCTACCAGGTAATCAATTACTCCTTCTTTTACCAGCCTTAGGTGTTCCGGTTCGGCATCTACCGTGGTAATATGAATTTTTCCAGCTTTACCAGCTTCTTTAACAGACAAGGCCATTCCGGGGCCAGAGTTAGAATCAAAACCCGCAATACCTGCGAGATCCGGATTGGCGGCCAGTATATCTGCTGTAAGTTTTGCGGCAGTTTCCACATTGGCCTTATCATCATATTTTCCAATAAATTTTTTCTCCGGAAATTTTTTCAGCGCATCCTGAAATCCACGGAATCCCGCCTCCATATTTTCCATTCCAAGTATTCCCAAACAGGCCACCCTGCCCTTTCCATGAATTAATTTTGCCATCCTGTTTCCCTGAAGCTGGCCCATCTCATACCAGTCGCTTCCTATAAAGCAATGACGGGTGCTATTGGCAATTTCGGAATCGTAGACAATGGTAGGAATTCCGGCACTTACCGCTTTATTGATCGCCTGCGCCAGGCCCGGGTCGGTTCCGTTAATTAACAATCCTGCGGGCCGGCCTGTTATGATCTGTTCCAGTGTAGCAATCTGCGCCGGTACATCCCATTCGGACGGACCCACTATCGCTGTACGTACACCCATCTTCAATCCCCATTTTTTGAACGCCGCCTGGTCATGGCTTACATACATAGGAAGATTTATAGCAGTAGTTACCATTACATATTCTTCGTTGGGAGATACTTCATTGCTGGTAATAAATTTTTCCCGGCTGCTCTTTGTCAATAGAGTAGCGTCCATCGGTCGGGGAGGCATTTCACATCCTCCTAAAAAAAGCAGGAGCAGGGCATATGAATATTTTTTGATCATTATAATTATTTTACAGTTCTTCTTTGCAGCCACTGGTCGAGGCCTACAGCCAGAATTAGAACCAGCCCCAGTATAATTTCCTGCCAGTATCCGGATACACGTCCTATAATCAGCATGTTGTTAATCAAAGCCATAAATAAAGCACCAAGGAAAGCACCGGTAATGCGGCCATGACCTCCTGATAAACTCGCTCCACCGAGTATTACTGCGGTGATCACTCTTAGCTCCAGCCCTCGTCCGGAAGTAGACAGCGCGGCACCAAGTCTTGAACTAAGCAATATGCCTGCTATACCTGCCAGCAATGCGGAAATAATAAAAGCTGCGATCTTCATTTTATCAACAGGAATGCCGGATAGTTTCGCAGCCCGTTCATTGCCACCTATAAAATAGTAACGCCGGAAAAACGTTGTTTTATTTACCAGAAAACTAAATAAGGCAACAATACCGATCATATACCAAACCGGAGCCTGCAGGCCGGATAATCGGGACTGCCCGATAACTGTAAATTCATAAGGAAAATTCTGAATACCGGCTCCGCTAAGCATCAGTGCCGCACCTCTTACCACACCCATCATCGCCAGTGTCTGAATCATTGGATTGATACCTGCTTTTGCAATCAGCAGACCATTTAATAATCCAATTAAAACAGAGCCGCTGATACCTGCAAAAACGGCAACCAGGAAATTTACATCCTCATAGTACATTAAGTATCCTGCAAGTCCACCGGAGAATGCAACTACCGATCCCACAGACAGATCAAACATCCCACCGATCATCAGCACCATCATCCCCACGGCAACTATTGTGTCTATAGAAAGATTAAGCAGCAGCTGTGAAAAATTAGGAATCGTTGCGAACTGACCCGGATAAATGAATGTCATCAGTAAACACAATAATACTATTCCCATACACAGTGTAGCCACCCTGTCCTGAAAATACTTTTTTATATCCATAAGCACTTTTTACATACCGGTAGCTAACCGGGCAATCAATTCTTCTGTTGCCACTTCATGATCGATAATGGCTTTTACAGATCCATTGTACATAACTGCAATACGGTCACTAAGTAAAAGTAATTCTGTCAGTTCACTGGATATCAATAAAATACTTTTCCCGGAAGCCGTTAGTTTTTTTAATTCTTTATACAGCTCTTCTTTCGCCCCAGCATCCACGCCGTGGGTAGGTTCGTTAATGATTAATATATCAGGGTCTGTCTGCAGCCATTTTGCCATCACCACTTTTTGCTGATTGCCGCCGCTCAGTTTGTCTACGGATTGCCGCACTGATGTAGCCCGGATACGAAGCTTTACTTTCGCAACTTCACTAACCGCATCATTTTTTTGTCTGCTAAAAAAACCCGCACGCATATCCGCCGAAGTGATATTATCTGAAATACTTTGCTCCATAAACAATCCAAGCGCTTTTCGCTCATCAGGTATATAGGCAATTTTATTTTTTATAGCTGCAGATGGATCAGAAGCTTCAAAAGATCTTCCATTGATATATAATTCTCCTGAATGTTTATCCTGGTCTCCAAAAATAGTAAGCGCCAGCAATGTTCTTCCGGATCCTGCCAACCCGGCAAATCCAAGTATCTCTCCTTCGTGAAGGGTAAAGCTGATCTGTTGAAATCCTTTACCGCTGAAATTTTTTGCCTCCAGACGTACAAGGTCTGTCTTATCAGAGCGGTAGTTAAGGTGCTGTACCGCCCGTCCAACCATGCGGGTAACGATCTCTTCGGTAGAAATCATCTTAGAACCAAAGCTGCCTTGTAAGCTGCCGTCTTTAAGCACAGATACCACGTCTGCAATTTCTTTTATTTCATCCATGCGGTGCGAAATATATATAATGGCTACCTTATTTGCTTTCAGCCTTTGGATGATCTTAAAAAGTACAGCTGTGTCCTCATGCGTTAGTGATGCAGTGGGTTCGTCCAGTATCAGTAAGGTAGGCTTTTGCGCTAGTGCCCTGGCAATTTCAACAAGCTGTTTTTGTGCAGCCGTTAATTTATCTACCAACGTTTCATGTGAGATGGAGGTTAGCCGGAGCTCATCCAGTAAATTCTGTGTTTGTTTATTTAATAGTGTATAGGATATCCATCCAAATTTCGATAGTGGAGGATTGATGAATATATTTTCCGCAACAGATAAAGATCCGACAAGGCTTCGCTCCTGGTATACGATCCCGATTCCAAGCACTCTTGCATGAGCAACACCTTGTATGGCCATGCTTATATTGTTCCAAAGTATTTCGCCTTTATCGGGCTGAATATTTCCGTTGATAATATTCATAAGGGTGCTCTTTCACGCGCCGTTCTCCCCACACAATGCATGCACCTCTCCTGCCTTGAAAATCAACGAAACATCTGTTAGCGCCTGTACCCCTGGAAATGACTTCGATATATGATTCAGCTGAAGCATTACAGATGGATAACTTTTCCTGAGGCGGCAGATTCATAAGCAGCCCATACCAATGCTACCGTTTTCAAATTGTCTTCCCCTGTGGTCTCCGCAATTCCTCCACTTAAGCCTTTTAAAATATCCCTGTTGCAGGCGACGATACTGGAATGTACAACAGCGTACTGCGGATTGGCCCAGCTATAATATTCAGGTTGTACCACGATTTCCTGTGTACCTTTTTTTGTTGTGATCTTTAGCTTGAAATCATGCGTAAGCTGAATGGATCCTTTATCACCCTCTATCAGCAGCAGTATCTGAGGGAAACTTTCTCTTTCTAACAATGAAGCGTAAGACATATCTGCAAAACACTGGACATTGGTATTCATTTCCATAAACACTCCGGCAACGTCCTCTCCCTTTATAGCAGTATTTACTTTTTTAGTCAGGCAAAACAATCTTTTTGCTTCTCCAAATAAATACCGGCATATATCCAACACATGTGAACCGATATCTGTTAATATAAAATGATCAAGTTCTGCCA
>JAYUXA010000224.1:0-6492 GCA_043753245.1 Chitinophagaceae bacterium | reverse complement strand
TTAAGATCCAGCGCGGCTTCCTGATCATTTAACAGGGCTCCGACAGGGGAATTCGAACGATTGATCTGGTCGCTGGCCCTTGAAAAATTTTCAACAATTCCATTTGCTTTGGCGGCCACCTCATTCATCCGGATTACGGTTGCCCGGAGTTGGCTAAAAAGTATGGTATCCGAAACCAGGTCATCGGCCAGCGTACCCTTTTCTTTTAACCGATCGGTGTAGCCGGAAAGATCTTTCGTGATCGTATTGGCATGAATAGTGGCATTTTTTAAACTACCCATGGTGGCCTGCAAATCATTGAAAATAGATTCGTCTGTCAGTAATTTGCCAATTGATCCTTTTCCCGAAGCCATCTGGTCGCTGATAGTTTTAAAATTAGTAGTGATTTGCAGCAGATTTTTATTATTCGCTTGCAGTGTACCCAGAATCTCTTCGGTATTTAATGCAGTTTCCACCAGCAGCATATCGTTTTCTGAAACAACAGGCGATGTACTGCTTCCTCCGTAAATGATTACGATTTTATTTCCTATTAATCCATCAGACCCTATTTTAGCTTTGGAATCCAGATGAATATATTGTTTTACTTTTTCTTCTACGCTCATCTGTACAATAACGCTGGCATCTGCCGCAAAATGGATGCTCTTGATGATGCCCACTTTAACCCCGGAAAACCAAATGTTATTACCAACAGCTAATCCGTTTACATCTTTAAATACGGCGGTAAGATGAACGGCTTTAACAAAAGTCTTTTTTTGTCCCCCCAACGTGAGTACGGCGGCAATGATAATAGCAATGCCGAAAAAGACAAATAAACCTACAATGATGCCTTTTCTATTGTTTTCTGTACTCATACTGGTTGTATAAAATTATAGTTGTAAAAATTTCTGATCCGCGCATCATCGCTTGCAAATACTTCCTCAAATGTTCCCTCCCTTAAAAACCGGCCATCCATCATCATCGCCACCCGGTCGCCTGTTGCTTTGGCACAGGTCAGATCATGTGTGATAATAATGGCACTCGTATGAAAGGATTGTTTGACTTCATTGATCAGGTTATTAATTTCAATACAGGTAATAGGATCGAGGCCGGCTGTTGGTTCGTCGTACAACATAATGGCAGGTTCAAGGATCAGCGTACGTGCAATGCCGATCCGTTTTCGTTGTCCCCCTGATAATTCAGCAGGCATTTGTTTTCTGGTCTGCAGCAAACCTACTGCTTCCAGCACCCGGTCTACCGATCGGTTAATATCCTGCCGGCTTAAATGGTTCCGGTTCCGTACGAGTGGAAACTCCAGGTTTTCCTGAACAGTCATACTATCGTACAGGGCACTGTTCTGGAAGGAAAAGCCAATTTTTAATCTCAACTGCCGGAGACGCTCACCCGAAAGTTTATTAATTTCTTCGCCCATCACGCTAACCGTTCCCTGATCCGGTTTCAAGAGGTCTGCAATAATTTTGATAAGCACCGATTTGCCGGTTCCGGAACGGCCAAGTACCACAACATTTTCTTTTTTACAAACATCCAGATGTATACCACGCAGCACATGGTTTTCTCCGAATGATTTAAATAATCCACGTATTGAAATGACCGCTTCCTGTTGCGTTGCATCCTTACTCATATCAGGTGGTTCTTACTCCATTAATGATTTGAACAATAACAATTTCTTCAACAAATATGAGGAACATGGATAATACTACTGCCGTGTTTGCTGCTTTACCTACTCCTTCAGTTCCCTGGGAAGCGTAATAGCCCTGAAAGCAGCCAACGATTCCAATCGTAAACCCGTAGGCTACTGCTTTTATGATGGAAGAAATGAAATCCAGAAACGTGATGCGTTCAAAAGCTTTTTGAAAGAAAAGCATCAGGCTGGTTTGCTCGGACAGATGCACATCTACAAAAGATCCGAGCAGCCCTACGAACGCAGTGTAACTCATGAGCAGCGGTATGGTGATCGTTGTGGCAAGTACCCTGCTAACCACCAAAAATTTAAAAGGGTTAACCGCGGATACTTCCATAGCATCAATTTGCTCGGTCACCCGCATGGATCCCAGTTCAGCCCCAAGGCTCGATCCCACTTTACCAGCGCAAATCAGCGAGGTAACTAATGGTGCAAGTGCTCTGATCATCGCTATGGCCACCAGCGAGGGCAACCAGGATGCTGCTCCAAATTCTGCAAGTGACGGCCTGGATTGTTTAGTAAACACCAGTCCGGTGATAAATCCTGTAAGTGTTATCAGGCCAAGCGATTTATAGCCTATCTGGTAACACTGGCGTAAGATCTCTGCACCTTCATAAGGAGGCTTCCAGGCTTCCCGGAAAAAGCGAACAACAAAAGAAAATCCATTGTAACAACTTAAAAAAAAACGGTCCAGCTTTGGGGTCAGAAAGGGTTTTTCGGAAGGTTTTCTCAATATGCTCATAAGGGGGTTTTATATAGCATCGCCGGGTGGCGGGTTCTATCCCCCCGGCATCTGATACCCAGACCTTCCATATATGCAATTCTTATTCCTGAACCGATTTTTGCTTCGCATACCCCCTGTTTATGCAATATACTCCGGCAAGAGTAGTGGCAAATGCAAGCCAGGTGATCCAGGTTGTTTTTTCATCCAGTATAAAAAAACCAAGCACAATGGCGATGAACGGATTAATATAGGCATACACGGAAGCGAGACCGGAAGGTAAATTTTTGAGCGCGTACAGATAACACACATATGCACCGATTGATCCGAATAAAATAAGGTAAACCAATGCCAGTACACTATCGGTGGACACGGTGGCCATTTCGCTCCAGTTGTCTAAAAAAATACTGCCTATAAACAAAACGATCCCCCCGATGATAAACTGTATGGAAGCATTTACAAATGAATTGGCTTTGGATGGTCGCTGTTTGGTGTACACTGTACCTGCTGCCCAGGAGAGAGAAGCAAAAAAAGCAACAAGCACACCCCAGAAATAGCCGGTGTTCGCGAGATCCGCAAGATTGTCCCGGAAGATGAGAACGATGCCCACGCATCCCAGCACCAGGCCAAAAATAATTTCCTTGTTGATGATTTGCTGCTCTGTTCCCGCAAAATAATTGATCAATACTACATATAAAGGCATCACTGAAACGATTAGTGCAGCCAGGCCACTGGGAATAAATTTTTCAGACCATGCAATCACTCCGTTGCCCAGCGCGATCATCAATATGCCGGGAATAATTTGCCTGATGATGTCTTTTCTGGAGATACTAATTTTGCTCGGAAGCAGAAGCAGTACTGACAACAGTAAGATACCGGCAAGGATCTGGCGCAAGGCAGAAAATAAAAAAGCAGGAAAGGTGGTCACACCGATGCGCAGCGCCAGATAGGTAGTTCCCCAAACAATACAGACAACTAAAAGTGCTGCGTAGGCTTTGGTAGCAGATTTATTCATTATTTATTCAGCTCCTGAATTGCAAAGCAAAGCAAAAATGCCGGGTTCAGGCTACTGCAAAAGAAAATTACCATACATACGGGCCACTTTTATAAGCAATCTGTAACCGTATGTTGCTGTATCTATGCTTTAACAATATTCTTTTTCACTTTTTTGATTTCCTTTTTCACTTTTTTCACTTTATCATCCTTTGTTTTTTTCATTTCTGCTATAAGAGCTTTACTAGCCTTTTTAATGTTCTTCTTGAAGGTGGCCTTACCCAGGGATTCCTGTAAATCGCTAAAAGTAGCTTCCATACGGTCAGATACCTGTTGATGCATTGTTTTTTTAAATGTTTTTTTAGCCTTGCTCATGATAATTGATGTTTTTTGGACTGCAAACTTAACAATTACATAATATAGTCAATGTTAAGCTTTTAATAGAAACTCATTTTAGAAGGCCGTCAGCTGGAAGTCCGCCGGTATAATTTATTAAACGGTAAACATAAAAGTACCGGACGATAACTCCGTTCCGGAGCTGGGGAATACGTACAGGCGCCTCAATTCTGGTGAAATGAGTGGTGAGCTGAGCAGGGGGTTGCCGGTAAAAATTGGATACGGTAATAAACCAGGCGTTCTCTCCTTTCTGCAACACAGGTAAATGGGCATTTATCCAGGCAAAATGATGAATATCATTTAATCCTCCTACCACTTTAACAGGTAGTTTTAGTTTATGGCTGGTATAATAATCCAGGTGGCCTCCGGGAAACCAATAATCCGTAAATAGGCATTTTTCATCTGTCTGATGCTGTTTCAGTGAATCACTGAATTGTTTCCAGCCGCCCATATCCAGGGTTACGTCATTTTTTCCATATTCAGGCATTTCGGAGGATCCTAAAGACCCCGGCCAGTAATTGATCATTCCTACGCAAATCAACAATGCAAGCACCATCAATCCCAGTGAGTACCGGACTATTTTAGGTATACCCGCATACCGCCCGTTTCTCAGATAAAGCGCAGTATAAGGTATCAGGGCCACAAATGCGGGTCCGTTCCAGTGCGGTAACGTATCATTGAAAAGAGAGATAATGATCACGGTTCCGATCAACGGAAAAGAAAGCCATTTAAGTAATCGGACAGCGGGTTGTTGAGGGTGTTTATAAAATAGAATAGCGCCAATAAGCAGTATATAATTAATGGGATTACTATACAAAAACTCTCCAAATAGTTCCCTGAAAAAGGAATCCGGATGCAGATGGTTAAAGTTGACCCTTGAGCTATGGTAATTATAAGTGCTGAACTGATTACCTGCAGTCCACAGCATTGAAGGAACCAGCATGAGCAAGGTAATAAACCCCGATAAGTACAGATAAGGGTTTTTAAGCAATGAAGGTTTTGTAGTGGCGGCATATCCGAGAAACCCTATCCATAAAAAGATTCCATGAATTTTACTCAGTGTACAGAATCCGATCGTAATGCCTGCCAGGATCAGGCTCCATCGCAGTGCAGCTCCCTTTTTATCTTTTATAATCAGGGCTGCTAAAATATAAACACTGAGCAGCCAGAAAAATAATTGAGGCGTATCCGGAAGAATTAATAATCCGGCAATTACACTCGCATAAAAGGACGCAGTGAAAAGGCAGGCCGCTATCCATCCTGTATATTGGTCCTGTAGTAACGCCCCCGTCTTATAAATAATCCAGGTACAACCTGCGCCAGCTAATACAGCCGGGAATCGCATGAAAAACTCCTGGTGAAAGGAAAGATTACCGGTAAATATTCGGATCAGCAGGCCCACCATTGGGGGATGATCGAAGTAGTTCCATTGCAGTTGGCGGGCATAGGTCCAGTAGTATGCTTCGTCGTTATTAAGTTCCACGATACTTCCCAGGGCCAGTTTAATAATAGCCGCTACGCTGATAAGAAGGATCGTTTTATGTTTATAGTTCAATAGTTAACGGCTTACGATCATGAACAGGTATTCGTATTTTCCGGGAATGGTATATTGTTAAATGAAGATAAAGCAACTCTGTAATTATGGAAGAAAACATTCCAATGATAATTCCTGCAAGGGTATCTTCAATAAAATGCTGTCCGAGGTAAATTCTGGAATATACGATCAGTGCTGCCAGAATAAAAAATAAACTGCACCATTTTTTGCAGGCAATATTACAGGCGAGTATGCAGGCGATTGCAAAAGCAGTGGTAGCATGTCCGGATGGAAAACTATTCATACCACTATTAGTTACTCCATCAATAAAATGAGTATAAGTTTGGGGACTAAAAAATAATTTTGGTCTTGGTGCATGAAACCAGGCTTTTAGTAACTGGGCAACGCCTCCGGATAACAAAAAGGTAAAAACCAATTTAAGGGCAATGTCTTTTCTTTTTAAAAAAATAAACAGCAGGACCAGAAAAAGCGCAAATAATCCGTCGCCAAGGCTTGTCAGTAGGATAAATATGATGTCGATCCAGGAGCTGTGAAATGGGTTTGCAGCAATAAAAGAAGTTGATTTTGAAAAGGTGCAGACAATCATCAGCATCACCAGAATTAAAAATGCCGTCATTCGGATAAACAGGTTCCGGGAAAGTATGAATTCAGGATTTTGCATATCATTCAATCCACGCAAAAGTATTCATATCAATAAGGGGTATCTGTTTTTGGGCATTATCAAATCATGATGCACCGGTTATTTAATTGTTACCGGATCTGTTTATGCGGGTACTCCTGGACGTTAAATTAATAGCGATGCCATACTATTTGG
Organism: Chitinophagaceae bacterium; assembly: GCA_043753245.1. Classification (GTDB taxonomy): domain Bacteria; phylum Bacteroidota; class Bacteroidia; order Chitinophagales; family Chitinophagaceae; genus Flavitalea. Next base: position 335 of record JAYUXA010000224.1, on the reverse strand, counting down.
ATGCGTGCGCGTAATTGTTGCGGATCGGAGATTAACAACTAATCTAAGCGACAACCAAAAATCTCCATCAAGTAGGTGATTAGTATCCGAATCTATTTAAAAAAACTAACGTTCGTTCGTATATTGTTTAATTATATAACCTTCAAATGCAGATGAATTCAAACAATATTCATATTTATACATTTGTTATGTCATAATTGCACTATTCCTCATTTTTTGTTAAAACTTAATATTGCCACCTGAATAATTAGGACGTATTTGCGCTTGTAAATATTCTGTTATGCATCTGAATGATAACTTAGAAAAGAGCGGTTATCTCGCACTCTACAAGTATC
>JAYUXA010000223.1:0-3026 GCA_043753245.1 Chitinophagaceae bacterium | reverse complement strand
CTTCATATAATTCAAACCAAAACCAGCCGGAATGAATAAAATTAGTCTTATCGACGATCAGTGACACAGACCGCACCTCTTTGATTTGAAATAATTCGTTTTTCTTATCATCAAAAAAGATCACCGCATATTTTTTTGTTTCCGCCAGCGGACAGGCAATCATGACATTGCCGTACTTTTCAGTGAACACATATTTTGAGGCTCTGTACACTTCCCTGGCTACAAATGATTTTATAAGAATCGTATCCGGTGATTCAAACAGCAGGGTATCTCTGGTAGAATACACGATACTGTCCCTGAACCGGCGGATATTCTTTTCGGAAATGGTATTGACAATTGTATTCTTTTTTTTAATGACAAAATACTTTTCCCGCTTGGGCACCAATGGATTAACCGGCCGTAATTTTTCTTTCAGCACGGTGGTCTCCCGGGTATTCAGACTGTCAACGATCACCCTGCTGTTGTCATTTTTAAGTAACGGATCGTTAATGACAATAATCCTGGCCGTATCAGGTGAAGGTCTTTTGGAACGGCTGAACTGATATTTCCCACTGTCCAGAACAATCAGCAAACGGTAATAAAGTAGTGGCGAAGTGTTTTTCACATCCACTAATCCGTTTTGCGGCGTATTGGCATCCGGGACCGTCAGGATGGTCTTGAAATTCTTCAGACTATCCGGCGAGCGTTGAATGCTGATCTGGGCGATATAAGGAAAAGGATTGGTCCAGCTGATCAGGTTGCGGTTGTTTCCTTTGTATACCACCGTAAAACGCGGAAGGGTATCCTGCGCCGATATGTTAAAACAGATGGCCATCAATATAATTCCTGCCAGTAGTCTCCTCATTTTCCGGTACGGTTAATCCTCAAAAATAATTAAAAATCCAATACCCCTGGTGGCAGGGAGCGGTTGCCCTGCAGTCCTCCGCTGTGAACCACCAGCAGCTGTTGTCCGGGTGTAAAAAAATCTTTTTTGGCAAGATCATACACTGCATAAAATAATTTCCCTGTGTACACGAAATCGGTCGGAATGTTTTCGTTGCTGTAAAACCTGTTCATGAAATCAACCAGCACGGCATTTTTTTTGGCGTACCCGCCAAAATGGTAATCGAACAACAATCTGTAGCGATCAGAAGAAACATTTTCGCTGATGTAATCCAGCAGGGCATTATGACTGGTATCCTTCACTTTTAAACTACAGATGCCCGTTATAATTTGAGGAGGCTGTGCTCCATTGATAATGCCGGCCATGGTGGTGCCCGTTCCCACCGAACAAATAATATCGGAGTAGTTTGTAAAAGAAGGATGAACAATTTCTGATGCGCCTTTTACGCCGAGCCTTCCCTGTCCTCCTTCGGGAACACAATAATAATCCGGATGTTCCATAATAAAAAGCTGACGCAGTTTTTCTTTGTCGCGGTACTCTTCGCGGCTGACAAAAAGAAGCTTCATTGCATACGAGCGCATTTGCTCAATGGAGGGATTCGACAACCCCGCTTCATCTCCCCGGATGATCGCCGTAGCCATCAGTTTTTTTTCTTTGCAGGCAAAGGCCATTGCCACCAGGTGGTTGGAGTAGGGACCCCCAAAACTGAAAATTCCCTGCTTGCCCTGAAGAAGCGCGTCTGCTATATAGTATTTTAGTTTGAACCATTTATTACCCGATACTTCAGGATGGATAAGGTCGAGCCGTAAAACATCTACTGTTATGCCTTTCTCTTTGAACAGACTATCGTTAAGGGTTTGAATCACCGTTATTATTCTCTAAATTCGTACCTAAAATTTAAAATTACATTAATGCAACCAACTCTTTTGATCTTAGCGGCAGGCATGGCTTCCAGGTATGGAAGTATGAAACAGATACAGGCATTCGGTCCTTCAGGCGAAACCATTATGGAGTATTCTATATACGATGCTATCCGGGCAGGATTCAAAAAAGTGGTGTTTATCATCCGTAAAGAGTATGCACAGGATTTCAAAGATATCTTCGAACCCAGGCTGAACGGAAAAATTGAAACGGATTATGTGTTTCAGGATCTTAACGCGTATCTCGGCGGCAGAACATTACCAGCAGAACGTACCAAACCCTGGGGAACTGCTCATGCCGTATTGTGTGCAAAGGATGCCGTAAAGGAACCCTTTGCCGTGATCAATGCCGATGATTTTTACGGCAGGGATGCCTTTAAAAAAGCCTATACTTTTTTAACCGGTGAGTCGGGCGATAAAGTATATTCCATTATAGGATATGAGCTGCTGAAGACACTTTCGGACAATGGCACCGTAAACAGGGGAGTCTGCCAGGTAGATGATAAAGGCAATCTGACCGCTATTGCAGAACGGATGAACATTGCAGAAAAAGAAGGAAAGATTATTTGTGAGGATGACCAGCAGCCCCGCGAACTGTCAAGGGATTCCCAGGTTTCTATGAATTTCTGGTGTTTCTCTCAGTCGATCTTCAGCTATTCGGAAAAATTATTCAGTAAATTTCTGGATGCGGATATCGACAAGCCCAAGTCGGAATTTTTTATTCCTATCGTTGCCGATAAATTCATTACAGAAGGGGAAGGGGTCATTAAGGTAATTCCTACTTCTGCACAATGGTTTGGAGTAACGTATAAGGAAGATGCTCCAGATGTAAAAGCAAGTCTGGACCAATTGATAGGTTCCGGTGAGTATCCGGACAATCTCTGGGCTTAATAGCTTTTCACCATAAACACACATTCTTCAATTTTACGGATCTGCTGCACCCGGTCCATGCCTTTTAAAGACGTGGATGTGGGGAGCCTGACCGTATATTGCGTGGAATCTTCCATGACGGCATTCACTGAAGTAAAGATATTGCGGGCATTGATGGCGAATACAACGCCTTCAGCCTGTGTCTGACGGGTATTGATGATAGCGATAACTTCTCCGTTCTTATTGAATACCGGTCCGCCGGAATTGCCCGGGTTGGCAGATACCCCGATCTGGCAGGTAAGCGTATCTCCGTTGAAACCGGTTTTAGCACTCATATACCCTTCGTTGTAGAC
>JAYUXA010000222.1:0-3026 GCA_043753245.1 Chitinophagaceae bacterium | reverse complement strand
GCGAAGCTCGCCTTCGAGCTCAGCACCACGGTCGGCGGCGACGAGAAGCTGAGGAACGAAGCCCTCTACCGCGAGCTCTCGCACGAGCACGGGCGCGCGATCGAAATCTGATTTGACGCAGAGGGCAATTACTATGACTTACCTTTGGATTCTTTTGGTGATACTCCTTACAAATATAACAATCAAATCAGGATACCAGCATTTATTAAAGATGGAGTGCCTGAAAAAGTTACCACCCAAAGACAAGGCAGAAACATCATAAAGACAATTAAGTACATCAAGACTGTTCAAATGTATGCTGTTCCAATGTACCTTATTAAATATTTGGAAAATCAGATCTTATCCGCAAAAAACATAAAAATTGATGGTAAAGTATATACAGCCGAAACAGGAACCAGTTCAATAAGCGAAGGTACTTGTGTTTTTGATTTTACTTTTAACCTTATAAATCTAGTCAATGAAAACCAATGCTGACAAGGCTCTTTTAGTCTATAAAAGCTCAAATAAGAGAATGCACGTTATTAACTATTCTGAATACCTCAGAAAAGAAGAAACTATCTCAAAACTATGGAGGCTTGCAACTGAAGAAGAAATCATTGAATTTCAAAGAAAACGAGGGCAAAATATTGAAATAAAAGCCCCTGAAATCAAGGTCAAGGCCGTTCAAGCACCTAAAGAAATCCCAAAAGAAGCACCAAAAGAGAAAGTAATTTTAAGATCTGATCCGATTGAAGAAATCACGCCAGAAAAAAAAGAAATTAAAAAAGATCAATTTAAAATAAATTCGTAAATTTGCATCACTATTTACGCCATATTATAAACTTTAAAAAATTATAATCATGGCTTTATGTTCACCTTGTGGAGACGTTATACTCCCTGTTTCTTTTGAAGAATGCGAAATACTCACCAAAGATTGTGAGATTGAGCGGATGTACTCCGCACTATGTAATTATGAATTTGCAGACCTAAGTCAAGAAACCTTTGACGCTGCATTAGCAGCCGGAGCTATCTCAGTCATGCCATCTGGTAACATTACTTATACGGCCGCAACGGCAGGACAAGTAAAAATTAGTTGTAAGACTACCAATCCGGGCGCAACTACATACACCTTTACCTATGTATCTTATTCTCAAAGTGAAGGTATTGAAATGTACCAATATTGGAGAGATCTTTACAACGCAAAAAGCCAAATTACTTTATTCTGGAAGGCTTGTGATGGTAAATGGTTTATAAATCAACCGTGGGCAGATTGGGCCAATGATGGCGAAAGCTCTGGAAGTGTTCCAAGTGATTATCCAATTGGATATCCTGCGTCCTTTACAGCCGTTCCAATCCTAGTTAGAGATGAAACAAACGAGCTATGTACATGGACTTTGACCTTTGAGATTAAGTTTAACAACGTATTTGTTCCGACTGAAATTCCAGGCCTTGTATTCTAAGAATGACATTTGCAGAATATATAGAAATAAACGGATTTGCTTTTTCGGATGCCATTATACCTGAAATTAAAGAAGTCAGGAATGAGGCAGCTGAACACGTTTATAGAATCCCATTTAACGACCTTAATGACAAGAAAAGGCCTTTAGAAAACGAAACTATTAAGGCGTGGAGACGTGCAAACAAAAGGTACATCACCCATGAAATTGTAGATACCGCACTATCAGAGTGCCAAACTAATATTGAGCAGAACGGTTTTTATCTTCTTAAGCAAGGAGACATTTTAAAGGACTGGTTAGAAACATCACGTTTCAAATACCTACTTTCTGATGTCTCTTTTTTTGAATTTTACCTTAAATGTATTTTACCGGAAGCGATAGCAGACCCAAATGGGTATCTTTTTATATTACCGACTGATCCAAATTCACCTAATCCTCCAAGCGAAGCCCCAGCATTTAATCAGGTAGGAATTGACTTGAAACTGATTCCTAGTAAAGACATTAAACACACTTTTAATAGTGATATTTTTGTTATTTGGGGCGGTGAGGTTATGGTCGAAAAACAAAAATTAGATTGGTATTGGACAGGAGACAAGAACGCTATTTATAAAGCTGTTCCAACAAAATATGTTGATCGTAAATGGGTTTATGAATTTGAATTGTGGTATCAACATGATTTGGATCGGGTTCCTTTGGTTATATTTCCAGGTAAAATATCTAAAAACGAAAAAGGCCAAATCTACCAAGAAAGTCTTTTTAGGGCAGCATTTCCTTACTTAGATGAATTTATAACCAATTATTCAGACAATCAATGGATGCTAAATAAAAGCGCATACCCTACTTTAGTTTTACCTGCTGTTAATTGCTCAAAATGTAATGGAGAAAAGTTTGTAAAGGATGGAGACGCTCAGATCCCGTGTAAATCTTGTGATGGAACTGGTAAACTTCGCGCTCCGGGAATTTCTGAATTTTTAATGCTACCAACGCCTGACGGATTAGATGGTAAAAGTGAACCTAGAAATCCATTTTGGTTAGCCCCTGATATTGGTAGTTTGGAACATATGTGGATGGTTATTTGGGATCTACTTGATAAAGCAGCCGCAACACTAGGGATAAACCCACTTATTAAAAATGCGGAATCGGGCGAAGCCATGAAAATGAGATTAGAGAAATTATCTAAGACCGTTAATATGGTTTATCAAATTTCAATTCAATTCCTTACTGATAGCTTAGAAATAATTGAGGGGCTTTTGGTAGTAAATCCAAATGATAGAATAGATCCTGTAATTAAGAAACACCATAATATACTTCTCAGGAATCTTGATTTTGTTAAGTCAATGATTGACACCGCTCTACCTATTGAGAAGAAAGGATCAGTCATGGATTACCTTTCAATAAAATATCAAAATGATCCGGTTGATCTTCTTAAGTATCAGGTTTTGGCTAGTTATTATGAAACATCTATTTTAAAGACTGAAGAAGTCAGAGATTTAATAGCCTTTGATGTTATCACTCAATTAGAACACAAACGAGATAGAAGGGCTGTTTCTGCAATTGATGAAGTGATCGAAACCGTGCCAGACTTTTTGG
>JAYUXA010000221.1:0-3031 GCA_043753245.1 Chitinophagaceae bacterium | reverse complement strand
GGTCCCATTCGAAATTGGAATACTTACCTGCTCTTCCGGGAAATGTAAACTTAGTATACGCTTCAATATCAAACGGCTTACTGGTAAACTCGTTTCGTTTTTCTTCATTGACCCGCCGAACCTGTATTGTTTCTGTTTCATCAGCGCCACCCATATGATTAAGAACAATATCCACATATATCTGAACGCCGTTTTCATGCAATGCTTTTATCGCCTGGATATAAGCCGATTTCGTTCCAAACTTAGTTCGTGTTCCTCCTTTCTGGTCAAATTCTCCCAGGTCGTAGATATCGTATACATCATAGCCACTTGAAATCGGTCCGTCTTTCCCCTTATGAGCCGGGGGAAGCCACACTGCATTAATCCCCAGATTTTTTAGATGCTCCGCATCATTTTTTACACTATCCCAAAAACTGCCGTCATTGGTTACATACCAATGAAAATATTGCATCATTGTTCCATTCATAAAGTGTAGGATACAAATAGCATTAAACAAAAGTTCGATGATTGGGGAAATGATTCCCCCCTATACCTCAGCAATACGAAAAACAAGGCCCCTGGTAGAGATTGCACCAAGGGCCTTGTTTTAATTTATTTTTCTAAAAAATACCGGAAGGGTTATGGTGGCATTTTATTCACTAGACCGCTTTATGATCAGGCCGGAATTTGTATTTCAATAATAGCGAAATAAATTTTATGTTTCCAACGAGATATCGCTTAAACATTCTCTTTGGCTCCTGGTAGACCCTGTAGGCCCATTCCATGCTCATTTTTTGAACCCATACAGGGGCACGTTTTACTTTTCCTGCAACTACATCGAAACTTCCGCCTACTCCCATAGTAAAGTTTACCGATGCCAGCAGATCTGCATTTTCATGAAGAAAATTTTCTTTGAAAGGCGAGCTCATTGCCACAAGCAGAATCTGTGCACCGCTGGCTCCGATAATTTCGGCAATACCGCGTTCTTCAGCTTTTTTATAATATCCATTACGGAAGCCTGCGACAATATCAGGACTATAAATAGTACTGTAGTGGTTTACTACCTTGGAAACAATATCATCAGTAGCACCAAAGAAAAAAACTTTGAATTTTTCATCATGTGCAAGACGTACGATGTTTTCCATCAGATCAATTCCTGCTACACGCTCGCGCAGTGGGCTGCCTAGCAATTTAGAGGCTATTACTACTCCTGCACCGTCAGCATTGATAAGATCGGCATTTATAACGCTTTCTCTTAATTTAGAGTCGGCATGCATCAGCACAACTTTTCCTGCATTAATTACAGTATGACTTAGATGTCTGTTGTTTTTAATGGTTTGCCTGATAATCTGTATAGTTTCATCCATACTGACATTGTCTACTGGTACCCCTAAAACATTAATCCGTTTGCTTAGGGGTTGATTCAACTTAATTTCTTGTATCATTTTCCAAATTTTATCCAAAAATCCATTTGCAAGGTAATTGTAAAATATGATGAATGCAATGCCTCCCCGGTATAAAGTATCTTAGTTGATTCATTTATAGCACATTACATAACAATATTATTAAAACAAGTTAGATTACCAGGTAAAAAAACACCCTTCTCTAGTAGTTATACCGACTTCTGCCTTGAAATTACGGCGCATTTCCTGACGGTATATTCCACATATATCCAATGCATAAAAAAACCTTACAAAAGGCAAAAATCCGATAGAACATTATTTCTTTAAAGAAATAATCAAATTAGTAGATGCCAGCCCTAATGTTACAGGTTTTGACATCACGAAAGAGGAATCTGAAATGTTCAGTATTTTAAGATCTCCGTTTAATTCTCCCGGAAGTTTACCTTGAAAATTAATTACTGAGTCCGTTCTGACTAAAGACCATACAAATGGAAGTGTTTGGGGAACTAAGTCATCACACTTTAATGCTCCCTCGTCAAATACGCCGGTACTATCTTTTGTGAACTTCAAAACATTATCAAGGTCACATGCTTTAAACCCACCAGGAACGCCAACGTCGATCGATCCGTTGTTATCTGAATCAAATCCTATGGTATCGATCTTCCAGGTATTTGCAACGATCAACTCAGCACTCGTTAGAGGAACAGGATCTACGACCGGGGGAGTATTGTCATTGTCTTTGGAACACGCAGATACTACTACCAGTCCACCCAGTATAGCTGCCACCAACATTTTCTTAACGTTAAAAGGATACCCTCCAGTGCCATCAAAATTCTCTTTCATCTTTCCCATATTTTATTTTAAACATAGGATTTCAATAAGCATACCAGTTTCTGCTTATTGGTTGCTGATGTGTAAAGGAGGACAGACAGGGAAAATTCAGGAACGATTAATGAATAATTTCATAATACGACTGGTGCAGTGTTATTAAAGCAGGTGGAGACTTTTAAGAAGCCGCAAAGGTGATTTGCAAACAAAAAATTAAAATTAAATTAAAATTCGATCTGACCACGGATCTCTCCTCCGGGATTGGTAGCCGTATGGATGTTAATGTAATAAAACCCCGTAAGCAAACTATCCTGTTTAATGGAAGTATTGTCTACAGTGATACTATTGGTAAACTCACCGGAAACAGCTTGAGGAAAAAGACTCAAAAAATCATACTTGACTCCTGCATTTACTCCTTTTGCCGCAGTGCCATGAATATGGGCCCCTGTCGGCACACCGGTTAGGTTATTGTATTTTAAAGTGAACGAAAACAAACGGGTGTCTTTGTTATAAGTGACATTCATAGTACCGTTTGCTGAGGAAGTTTTCGCCGGCACCTCCTGATCTCCGGAAACAATCAGTCCCTTTTTTTCCATAATGGAAGTATTGGGTGCATCGTCTTTTTTACAGGCAAATAACAAAGTAATGAGCACAAAAGGCAGGAGCATAACCAAAGAAGAAGATAGTTTCATAAAAATATTTTAGTAATACTAATAGAACGGATGCTGTACTGCCATGGTTGCGTCCCTGTCGATAAATTTTAGAAGTCCCCTGAGATCGGGCCCGTTAAAACTACTTGGTTACTATTAATGTAGTACCCC
>JAYUXA010000220.1:0-6515 GCA_043753245.1 Chitinophagaceae bacterium | reverse complement strand
CAATGACAGCTGATTATATTGAATACTTTATTTAAGTTGTGTTATTAACAGTCAGGATCCTCCTACCCAAAAAGTGCCGTTTGGGGAAGTATGAGATTATGGTCATAAGCACTTTAGTTAAACTTCTTGCATACATTGTCTAAGTTTTAATCACTTAAACAATATTACTCATATATCCATTTAACGAATGATACTTAGGTGTCTAAATCGAGTACTTTTATAGTATTAATTACATCAAGAGCGCCAGAATTAATGCTTGAAAGGTTGCGTATCGGGATATTCAATCGCCGTTGAAACGACAGAAAGAAAGGCTCAAATATGGCTCAAAGATTTCCAAATGGGGCGTTATTCTAGGGAAGAGTTGGATTAATCTTAGATAAATCTGTATTAGTATGAACAGTTCCACTCGTTAAATGCATAAAAACCGGAATAGAGGTTCTTACATCATATTGGGTATGTAGTTTAATGGCTCCTTTGGCTCTTCGAAAAGTGGCCCAACAAAATACATTCAGGCATAAATCGATAGTCGTGGAGTCAAAAGCATATACCGCATTGGAAAAAGAAAATGGAGTGGTGTCATCTGCGATGCAAATCTTTCTTGCTTCTACAATAAGATGATACGCAAAATCCTGGTAAATACGATAATCCCGATTAGCATTCGATTTTCCAAGATTTGCTTTTGATATTCTTTTTCCAAATCCAAGATGATATGCCTTTGGCGAGTGCGCATTGACAGTAAGTACCAGATCGCTCAAGCTATTTCTATTACTCAATTGGCCATACATCATGCATAGCAATTGGTTCCAACAAGTTAAGTATCTGACGCGATAATCGCCACTATATCTGCCTACAAGAGTATCAAAGGCACGTTGAGGAAGAAAGGAACTTATCTGTGCAAAGACATATTTACCTTGATTCATAAACCTACTGATTTACAATAAATTATGAATTAGGCCGTTTCAAATCGTCACGGCCCAAAATTCGCATGAAGCGCAAGCGTATCAAGACTTTCAAAGAACTACTTATTATCTTAACGAGACACTAATGATATCATAATACTATTCATTAATATAGGTATTCCTTACCAAAATAACATAGGAAATCCAACGGCATCACCTGCGCATTTTTACGATGAACAATAGTTTTTTTCGTATGAAACGAAGCAGATTTTCTAAAAAATTAATGATAAATTAAGAAAATAAAATCAAAACTACATAATTGCATTAACCTGAAAAGACAACATATAAAACGATGGAATAATACTAAAAACAGGATACTGATTTAGTATCCCGTTTTTAAATATTTGCTATTTAAAGGACTCTTCATCAAGTTATAGTATCCTACCTAAGCTAATTTTTATCCCACCACACCCTTGTTGCGGCATTATCCGGACCACCTAATAATGTAAGACCAATTTCTACACCTTTTTTATTTGTAGTATATTCATATTGTGCAAAAGGAAGCCTCCGTACAATTCCTCCGGCAGGTATGTCGGGGTTTACAGAATTAGGAACCGGATATAATTTGGGGAATCCTGTACGCCTGTTTTCAGCCCAGCCGGCAAACCCATCCGGAAACATCGCTATCCACTTTTGGGTTCCAATTTGTTCTCTTTGTATTGCCTCAGTAAGGCTAAATTTTACAGGTATGTTACTAACTGCGGGCGAATTGAGATAATCATTTAAAGCAACAGGAGTTGCAGAATTATTTAAATACCCATTTGTAACGGAAGGATCAACTCCCCATTGCTTAAAGGAATTTGTGATACCGGCTTCATATAATTCTTTTGCATTGCCCCCCATGTTCCATCCATTTAATGCACCTTCCGCGCGTAGAAAATATGCCTCGGCAGTTGACATAACATTTTGAGAAGTTGAATTCGCCTGTGCATTTACATTTAAATTCCAACGTGGCCCTGCTATTGAATTATTAGCCAATTTATTTGTGGAATCATTGAAATCGGTTGCAAGGAGGCCATTCCTTATTCCATGGTACTCCGGAGTTCCGTTTATTACCGAGTTTTTCGTAGGAGAAAATAATATTGGCATTCTTGGATCACCGTATCCTTTTAGAAATGATTCCATAGAAGCGCTCATACCAAACTCTCCCCATTCAGACATAGTTGAAAGATGGTTATTATAATTATAATCATCTGTTGTTCTTTTTATCAGCGCATCGTCATCAGGACTGTTTAAAAATACTCCGGCAGCAACTGCTGCTTCTGCCTCTACTTTTGCCCTGGCAGGGTCCACTTTAGATATACGAAGTGCCAGCCGCAAACGAAGTGAATTCGCAAACATTATCCATTTATTTAAATCTCCTGCATAGATAAGGTCAAAATTTCCAAAAGGTACCTGGCCAGATTTTGTTTTCAAAACTTTATTTACAGCATCCAACCGCTTGAAAAAATCATCATAAATTTTATCCTGTGCATCATATGGGACAGATTCTAAGGCCTCACTTACCTGAAAATAAGGTATAGGACCATATTGATCGGTAACATTGTGAAATAGATATACCCACATAACGTTGGCCAATGCATATTCCGCCGAATTAGGATCTGTATTTTCAAATATGGCCGTAAATGATGTTGCTGGATCTGTATAATAACTAGGGAAAACCTGGTCTATCCAACTAGTGTTTATAAAAAACCGGTCAGTTGAAAAATAGGTGGTTGCATTCGCCCAATATTGGGCATACAGATCTGCAAATAAGTTAATACCAACCTGGTAAATATCGCCTGTTATCACCGCTGTTGACTGCCCTTTAGCAAAAATATATTTCGCTTCATTAAGGGTGATTTTTGCAATAGCTGATTTATCAGTATTTATTTCATCAAATTCTTTTGTACAGGATGTGCCGCCTATAAAAAGGCAGACTGTCATCAGGAAATAAGAAATAATTTTCATAAGCTTTTTTTATAAGTTAAAAATGATAATTTATTAAAAGGATAATTGCAAATTAACACCCATGAGTCTTGATGAGGGCAAAGCGCCATAGTCTGAACCATTGGCAAAAGTGCCAAGGGCCATGTCAGGATCAATAGATAATTTACGTTTACCCAATCCCGGGATGTCCAGCTTAGAACTACCCCGATAAAGCCAGAAAAGATTTCGGGCAAAAAGGGAAACCCTAGCTGATTGAATGATTGTTTTATTAAGAGGTATTTTATAACCAAGAGAAAGTTCTCTTAACCGGAAATTTGTTGCGTCATAAGCAAAGAATTCACCCGATCCATATCTTTTTCCTGAAACAGTTGTCCAGAAACTTTGTGCATCTATCTTTGTTTGATTGACAGAACCGGAGGTGGTTACACCAGGTAATATCCAATCTACTTCTCTGTTTTGCTCCGTTGCTTTTGTAATACCGTCAAATGCAAGATTACCTTCATTACCCGAAATAACAGTACCCCCAATTTTTCCATCCACCAAAACCCTCAATGAAAAATTTTTGTAAGTAAATGTATTGGATAAACCCATGGATGCTTTCGGGTTTAAATTCCCTAAATATTTTGATTCTGCTGTACCAATTGGTAAACCCGCATCAGTTACCAAATAATTACCCTTAGCATCCTGTTTCCATCCATAACCATATATTTCACCAAGTGGCCGGCCCTCAACCGTATTCACTGCACTCCAACGGATAAAACCATTTATTTCCTTAACAGTTTCAGACAAAGCAACAAGTTTATTGGTGTTTCTGCCCATATTGAAATCAATGTTCCAATTAAAGTTTTTATTTTTTATTGGAACGGCATTTATTATAAATTCAAATCCATTGTTTTGAATATTACCAGCATTGATAAGCTGATTTGTAAATCCTGTAGCAGCCGGTAACAGGACATTTAGTATTTGATTAAAAGAGTTGGTTTTATAAATTGTTGCTTCTATACCGATCCTATCTTCTAAAAATCTGATGTTAAGACTTCCTTCGTAACTTTTTGTAATTTCTGGCTTAAGATTACTTAAAGCCTTCGTACCGGATCGGGTAATCAAACCAACGCCAAGAGAAGGAAGGCCACTATAATAAAAATTTGTCATTAATTGATATGCCCCAGCAGAATTACCCACCTGTGCTAAAGAACCATTTAATTTTAAATAGGAAATGAAAGATGGCAACTTAACTATATCAGAGACTATAGCCGAAAATCCTATGGATGGATAACTGTATCTGTATGGCGATGGTAGAGTACTCGACCAATCGTTTCTAAAACTTCCGTCTAAAAATAAAAATTGTTTGTAAGATAGAGTGCCCCGGGCATATACAGCATTTGTTCGGGTATGATAAATACTGTTGGCAGTTCCTCTCGTAACCGCATAATTAAGATTAAAAGAGTTGTCGATACTTAATCCATTTGCAGACCCAGATAAACTTGAACTCAAGAAGTCAGTAAAAATTGCGCCCGCCTGGTATTCCACTGCAAAATTCTTATTAACATTTTTAGTACCTAACAACATTACATCATACCATTGATTAGTTGGAGAATTTGACTGTTCACTGTAATTCCCACCGGCGTTGGATTGTAATATTGTGCCATCAGAAACACTTGTGTTGTTGTTAGAAAAGGATTTTTCATAATTCGCCCTTCCTATAATACTTAACCATGATGCGATATCGTATTTGAGGGTTATAAAACCTGAAATCTTATCCAGGTTTTGATTAACATTAATATTGTTTAGTGCCCAATAAGGATTTTGATAAATTGAGTTTAGAGTTGCAGGCCATGGAGTTGGTCTTGTTTTTCCTGCTGCAAATACAGAATAATCTTTAGCAACATCTAAACTTACACTTCTTGGGATTTGATAAAGGTCAAATACCGGTGCATTATTTTCACCATTATAAGGTGTATGATTTATTTCCTGATGGAAATAATTAATTTTTGCATCAACGGTTAATTTATCAGTTATTTTATTGGTAACTCGAAGATTTACCAAATGCTTACTCAATTTATTAAGGGGAATTATTCCGTTGGCAAGTGTATTTGAATACGATAAATAAGTTTGTGTTTTAGCGTTACCGGCTGAAATACCAATAGAATTATTAATGGTATTTGCCTTGTTAAAAAAGTTTTTAATATTATCGGGTTGTGGTGAATAAATTGCTGGGGTACCTAAGTGATTGGTGTAAGCCTGTCCGTTCATTTCGGCCCCCCAGCTAGATCCCAGAGAAGGATTCAAAACTCCACCAATTCCCTGCCCATATTTATTTTGCACTAATGGTAAACCCCATACCGACTCTTGTGAAAAACCAGAATTAATATTTACAGATATTTTACCATCTTTACCTTTTTTAGTGGTAATCAACACCACTCCATTACCAGCGGCACTTCCATAGAGTGCGGAGGCAGAAGCACCCCTAAGTACAGTAAGTGATTCAATATCGTCCGGATTAATAGTATTGGTACCCTGTGTGCCGTTATAATCGCCTCCAAAATCACTATTGGATGACCTGAAATTATAATTGTCGATTGGAACGCCGTCTATAACATACAATGCGCCGCTATTTCCGGAAAGCGATCGGTTTCCCCTTAGCACAAGATTACTAGAACTTCCCAGTCCTCCTGAAGCTTGACTAATAACGGCCCCTGCAATTTTACCTTGCAAAGTATTTACAATGTTGGGATCCCGGATTTCTAAAATATCTTTTGGCTTGATTGTTTGAACGGCGTAAGTTAAAGCCCTTTTTTGCCGTTGTGTACCTAAAGCAGTTACTACTACTTCACCCAAATCACCTTTATTTTTCTCAAGTACGATCGTAATTTCTGAAACTCCTGCTTCCATGGCCTTTTCAAAGGAAGTGTAGCCTAAATAAGAAATGACAAGTGTAGTATTACCTGTTGGTACACTCAATGAAAACAAACCATCATTGCCCGTAGCTGTACCCGATGACTTACCTTTTACCATAACCGAAGCACTCGATAAGGGCTGATTATCCAGCGACGAAATTACCTTCCCTTTTACAATTCTTGTTTCCTGAGCCTGTGCAACTATACCCATAAACAAGAAAGAAATAAAAAATATTTTTTGTAATTTTCTCATTTTGCAGAAATTTTTTCAATGATGAAATTTGTGATCATATAACAATTAGTATTAGTTTCTATATAAATATTGAAAAATGAATACTGAAAATAGAACTAACCATAACTCTTCAATGCTACTTTTCTACTGAATCATAATACTATTTTGTTATTTTTACTAAATAAGACTGACATGTAATTGGTAGCATTAATTTACCAATTCATCTATGCGGGTAGCAAGTGCTTGCTTCTGATCTGATTCAGGCAATTCTTTCAAGGGGGGATGGTGCAGGATGATTTGGTGCCGCATTGTATTATCAATGAGTTAGCTTTCACAAAGGCGGATGTGCTTTTTTCTCATACCCATACCCTTTTTATTATCCCCTTGATAATAACATTCAGAAACTTGGCCCAAAGCTTTTCTTACCGTACAGGATTTATATAAAAGACACTAGATAACAGGCGAAGAATGGCGATTGCTGGACGTTAAGCGGCATTT
>JAYUXA010000219.1:0-13745 GCA_043753245.1 Chitinophagaceae bacterium | reverse complement strand
TTAATCTGATCGTCGTCGTTGGTTTCCGATTGGGTGTATCTGGCAGTCAGCCGGTGTTTGTTGCTGATGTTCCAGTCTATACGGCCAAGAATTTTTTTATTATCCGTCCCGAAATTATAGGCTTCATAAGCACCCGGATCGTATTGATAATTCGTGACCAGCCACGACCTTAAATTATCCATGTCACTGGCAAGTACTCCTGTTGCCTGGGGATTATCATCTGTAGGGCTCTTTTTAGCAACGAAGGTCTGACCGGGTTGATTTCTTTTTTCAGATTCGAAGTTGACGAAAAAGAATAATTTATCTTTAATAACAGGACCGCCGATACTTGCACCAAAAATTTTTGTGTTGCGGTCTGCATTCACCACCGGTAATCCATTTACCTTGTCTCCAGTAAAGCTGTTATCACGATAGTACCCATAAGCCGTTCCATACCAGTTATTTGTGCCTCTTCTCGTAACAGCATTGATCCCTCCCCCCACAAACCCTGCCTGCCTTACATCGTAAGGGGCGATATTTACCTGCACCTGATCTATGGCATCAATGGAAATAGCGGAGGTTGCCCCACCGGGTATCAAACCATCTCCTGAACGGCCAAAATTATTATTGAACAGAGAACCATCGATCGTGATGTTGTTGTACCTGCTGTTCATTCCCGCAAAGCTGTTTCCATTACTTTGTGGAGTGATCCGTGTCAGATTGGTCAGGCTTCGGGTAGTATTAGGCATGTTCTGAACCTGCACAGAACTGATATTTGTTGAAGCCCCTGTTTTATCAATGACTCCTCTCCTGGAAGCACTTATAGTAACTACCTCTAATTCTACATTAGTATTTGAGAGAATTGCTTCAACATTTAATTTTTCACCAAGTGGAATATTCAACTCATTACTAACAAAATCATTATAGCCGGCATATGAAATTTTTATTGAGTAAGGGCCGCCAGGAGGTATATTTACCAGATCGAATAATCCTCCGTTTTTGGATACCAGCGTGTAAACCGTTCCTGTAGGAGTATAGGTGAGCAACACCGTTGCTCCTGCAAGTGGCTCTCCTTTTTCGTTTCTTACATTCCCTGAAAGACTGCTGTTGGTTACCTGTGCATAGGTTAATAGTGGAATAGAAAATACACTGAACAATAATACCTGTAAAATTCGCTTTCTCATGTGCCTGTTTTATTGTGTTATGCAAATAAAAGATTTATACGGCAAGCACGATTTTCGGGGAGGTTATCAAATTATAAAGGCATTAACGATGCTGAAAATGCTGCATGAAAGGAAAATATCTAAATGAGTTAACTTTGCGTAAACGATAGAGATGCTTGATTCAATAGAGAGTGGAATCGCGGCTATTAAGGCTGGTAAACTGATTATTGTAGTAGATGATGAAGACCGTGAAAATGAAGGCGATTTTGTAACTGCTGCACACAATGTGACCGCCGAGTTGGTTAATTTTATGAGTAAATACGGAAGAGGGTTGATCTGCACGCCCTTACTGGAAGATCGTTGTGATGAACTGAAGCTTGACCTGATGGTGAATAACAATACCGCTTTGCATGAAACGGCTTTCACGGTGTCGGTAGACCTGTTGGGTCATGGGTGCACCACCGGTATTTCTGCACAGGACAGGGCAAAGACCATCCAGGCGTTAATTGATCCCTTAACCATTCCTGCTGATCTGGGGAGACCCGGACATATTTTTCCGCTCCGCGCAAAAAAAGGTGGCGTGCTGAGAAGAGCCGGACACACGGAAGCAACGATCGACCTTGCTAGACTTGCAGGTTTTGAACCGGCCGGTGTGCTGGTCGAAATCATGAATGAGGATGGATCTATGGCCCGGTTGCCTGAATTGAAAATAATTGCTGAAAAATTTGATCTGAAGCTTATTTCTATAAAAGACCTGATAGAATACCGTCTGAAGAGAGATACGCTTATCGAAGAAATCGTCCGCGTTAATATGCCCACTAAATATGGTGATTTTAAACTGGTGTCTTACAGTGAAAAAGGAACTACCAATGAACACCTGGCATTGATCAAAGGCGAATGGGAAAAAGAAGAAGCCGTTTTAGTAAGAGTCCATTCCTCCTGTTTTACAGGGGACATCTTAGGATCGCTTCGTTGCGATTGCGGCGAACAGCTTCATGCCGCTATGCAGATGGTTCAGGAAGCCGGGAAAGGCGTAATTTTATATATGAACCAGGAAGGACGGGGAATAGGGCTGGTCAACAAATTGAAAGCCTATCAACTGCAGGAAAATGGTATGGATACCGTGGAAGCCAATCTTCATCTGGGTTTCCCTATGGACAAAAGAGATTACGGGGTTGGAGCACAGATGTTGAGAAGCCTGGGTATAACGCGCCTGAAGCTGATGAGTAACAATCCGAAAAAACGTGCCGGACTGGCAGGATACGGAATTGAAATTGTAGAATCCTTGCCTTTAGAGATAAAGCCAAATCCTCATAACGAAAAATACCTTCAGACCAAAAGAGACAAACTGGGACACGATATTCTGAAAGGATATTGAGGTTTATCGTTTGCACTCTATTTTATATATTATTCTGGAAAAGGAACGCTGTTGAATACTATGGACGCTGTACCGTAATTTTTTTCTTTTTCTTTCTTCTATCGTTTACCAATTCTCCGATATTTTCGAATTCCCGGCGGTAGCTGATACTGGCCCCTGAGCGATTCTGTCTTCCTCCCGCTCCAACCCAGTAATTGTAGGAATCCCGGTAAAAGAAGGTCAGGGCTAATTTACCATCCGGAGTAATCTTCCATTCGGCAGTGATATCCGGCAGAAAGGGAAGATTTTTAGAAGCACTCACCTGGGCTGAACTCAGGCCGAAGTCCAGTGCACTGCCGAAGGTAAAGGTCAGCCGTTCGTTGAATAAACTTTTCCCTACCGACAGGTTTAAATTGGTGCGGTCGATATTGAATGGATTCGTGCGCAGGTTGTCCACGAAATTAGAACCACTGTACAACTGCGCATTAAAATTTACGCGTATGCTTTTGTCGTTGAAGATCTTTTGAAAAACATTTGAAAATTGGCGGCTGAGGGTATTGGATAACACACCGGAAATACTGCCCACTACGATGCCTTCAAATGCGGTATTCGCCAGGTTTCCCTGGTTGGTAGAAGTGGATAAGGGGCCAAAGCTGTTGAATACTACCAGAAAAGTTACCTGTTTATTTAATTCATTTTCATCCGACTGGATCTGGCGTAACAGATTCAGGGCCTGGAAATCATTTTTCAACGGACTGTTCTGCGGAAGCTCTATCCGGAATTTAATTACCGGAGCCAACAGCTGTTCTGACAGGCTGGCAATAACCAAAACTTTGCCTCTGTATCTGGCCACATTCACTCCCAGTTCCAATCCCTGTAAAGCAGATCCCAGATCGCTGAACCGCACGTTCTCCGCCTCGTATTCCGCATCTATTTTGATAGTGGCGTTATTCGGATCTCCTGACCACTGTATATAATTTCCTGCATTTTCACTGAGCTTAAAGGGTTTCTTGAGCAGGGATTCGAAATTAAAATTATAATTCCCCCGGTCAATATCATATTTACCGGTAATAGTAAATTCCCCGTTCGTAGTGGCCCGGATCTTCAGATTTCCTTTTCCGGTTGCCTGGATAATATCTCCGGTAAGCTCATCCAGGATCACATACATCTTTGCATAGTTATTGGCCGTAAGATCAAGGTTCACCGTAAGGTTATTTTCTTTAAATGAACCAACGGATTGCATTTCACGGCCATACACTTTCCAGACTATAAAATCTGCCTGCCCACTCTCCTTACCACTTTTTGTATTGATAATTAACGAAGAACTATCTGCAGGTTCTGCTTCAATATTTATCTGCATATATTCCAATGGCCCTCTGAAGGTCATTTTTGCTTTGGCGATAACGGTACCATAATATGGATCACCACTGCTGCTGTTGGTAGAGAGCACCAGAAGCTTGTTGGTATTCAATGCAAAATCAAATGATAAATTGTCGAAGCTGTTGTGGTACAGCACTGCGCGGGTGATCAGCGCTTTATTATTATACCGGTCTGTAAAACTACAGGTACCGAAGTCGATACGATCTTCCTTGAGTTCAACGTTTGCGTCTGGTATCTTATACAATACGTTCGTGTATTTTACTTTCAGGGTGGCGTCCATCAGATGTACCGACCCAATGTAATTTAATTTGTTGGGTGGACCTTTAATTCGCAACACGCCGGTCACCAATCCTGACACATCGCTGAAGACACCTGATAAGTACGACTGAAGAAGATCGATTTTTGTGTCTTTAAGATTCGTGAAAATATCCAGGTTTTCCGATTTGGCACTGTCGCCCAACTGGTATATTCCTTTGAGGTCGAAATGATAATCCTTATTTACGGATACTGCATTAAAGTTTACTTCATTAAATAATTTATAATAATTCCCTTTTAAAGAGATCTTACCAATAGAATCATCGTCCAGCCGGAATTGTTCTGCCTCTGCGTTAAGATCTGCTTTAAATTTTCCAAACGGATCAGTAAAACTGACAGTGCCGGTAAGCAACCCTTCCAGCCTGTTGGATTTTATAAAGTAAGGGGTAAAATCTCCGATATTTACTTTCTTCAATTCTATTTTTATATCGTTAGAGATCTTACTCTGGGAAGGTACTGAGGTGACATGCACTTCCTGAAACCCATTATACATTTTAATTTTATCTGCCGAGATCAGGTCTTCTGTCAGTGTCAGCTCTCCGTCTTTCTCAATAATCCAGGTTTTGCCGTTTAAGTCAAAATTAGATTCCCTGAATTTTATCTTTGCACCTCTTGGGAGTGTCTGCACCTGCGCTATAATATTGGCCGAGTTCAGGGTTTGATTGGCACTCGTCAAAATATTGATGTTAGAAATATCTTTTGCCGATTTTATTTTAATGATGGTTCCGGGAAAGTTGAGGCTGTCATTGATATATACATTCGCTATTTCTGCTTCAAGCGATAAGCTATCATAAGCGCCCATGGCTTTCATCTTTACATCATAAAAAGAAATATTTTTATAGTTGAACTGAGGTACTTCTGCATTCAGGTCCAGTAGCTGCTCTTTTGTATTGATCCTTCCGGTTAGCGTACTGAAATTAAAACCGCTCAGGTGCGGATCAATAAGATTGACGTATTCATCTACGTTTTTGGTAGTGACAACAAAACTGAAATTCTCGTTAGTCAGTATTTTTTTTGATGGACTGATATATGCAGGATAATATTTGTTAAGAAAGGTTTGAAATGCTGCCGGCAGATCTTTTATAGAAAATTCCCCTGCCAGTACCGCATCAAATTCATTACTGACGGCAGTGATCACTTTATTGCTGTCCACAATTCTGGATTCGAGGAACAGGGAATCGAATGCTATTCTTTTGCCGCTTTTAAATAAGGAAGCATCGTATATGCGGGCCGTTCCTAAAAAATCATCAATATTTTTTCCTTTAAAATTAAAACGGAATTTGCCATCGAATTCCACTTCATCCTTCATCAGGTTCAGTCTTTTCAGATCAGCCCTGGCAATGGTGGCTTCAAAATTAAACTCCGGAATTTTTTGGCTGAAATCCACAAGCCCATTTAATTGCGCCTGAAGATTGGGGTCGGCAGATATCAGTTCCCCGTTGAACAACTGTTTTGCTATAGTTCCTTTAACGGAAATTCCCTGATAGGCATAATTATTAAATTCCAGTAATTGGATAGTGCCGTCAAGCTTTGCATTAACAAAGGGTCCTTTGAGCCCACTTCCATTTATATCGCCTTTAAAAATTATTTTCCCCAGTGAAGAATTGTCGATCAGTTTTCCAATATTAAATCCATTGGTTTTTACGCTTCCGGAGTACCTGGACGGCAGATTGTCAGGTAGTTTCATATTCAGATCGGTTACTATCGTTCCGAGTTTTGTTTCTAAAGAACCGTACGTAACAAAATCGTTGACAAATCCTGTAAAGTTGCCATGAAACCGAAGGTACTCAAGCAAGTCGAGCCGCGGCTGAAATACGGTTTTCAGTTGGGGGATAAATGCCAGAGCGTCTTTATAGTTGGTTTTAAAATCTTCCGCTTCAAAGTCAATATATGTTTTACTGATGTCCGGTAACCCGGCCATGCTGATATTGCCTCTGAGGTAGGTATCATTTCCGGCCTGTATGATCAGGTTTTTACCATTTAAATTATCTACACTACCTTTTACAGAACCCTGGGCTACAATTCTTTTCTTCCAGTTTTTTAATTCAGGGGCAAAGTAGGCGATATCGTCACTGCTGATAACAGCATCATTGAAATGACCTTCCATTCTTACTCTGGAAATGAAACTGCTCATGTCATCAAAGGAAGAATAACGCATGGCAAAATAATCATGAAGGTGACTGCCGCCGGTCCTGATATCCAGTTTAAAGAACTCCATAGAGGTAGGGGTCATATGCATTTCTGCAGAAAGACGGTTTACTGTAAACCCACTTCTCTCTTTGGTTTTCAGCAATACGGTGGCCCTTACCGAGTCACTGGCAATAATGCAATTATCCAGGGTGCCGTTAATGTCATTAAAGGAGATGTGTTGTCCGTCAAAATTGGGGTATACGACTCTTTCTGTATAAGCATCTGAGCGAAAGGTGCCCTTTGTGATGTTGATTGCATTGACAAAGATCTTCCAGCCACCTGTATCCCAGCCCCGGCCGGCAGCGTCAGGAAGGTCGTTATCCGTGGAATCCAGAGCAAGCGGTGGGCGTTTGCCGTCATAATCATACAGAGCAAAATAAGGCGCATCCAGGTCAATATTAAATATCCGGATAATTTTCTTATCGGTGTTGATCTCCTCCGCATTCAGGTTTAGCAACTGGATGGAACCTGTCATATCCTGACCCCTCCATTCATCGCGCTGGACAAGGGTCACCTTCTTTAATTCAATTTGTTTCAGATTAAGATGAATGGCTGACTGCTTTTTACCGGAAGAAGGCCCTGTGAGATAGTCTGCAAGAAACTGATAATTCCATACCGAATCTGACCTGTTAAGGTGAACTACGGCATCCTGTAATGCGATGTATTTCAGTTCTGTTTTCTCTTTAAAAAAAAACCAGTCGGTAATGTTCACTTTTACAGCCCCTGCATACAATAGTGTATCCTTTTTTTTATCAAGCACCAGTGTTCCCTCGAGCAGCATGCTGTTAAACATAGCGAAGTTGACATGGTTGATCCTTACGGTTGTGCCAAGGTCCCTGGAAATCTTTTGCGTGATCTGGTGAACCAGAAAGTTTTGAAAAAAAGCAGTCTGAACCAATAGCCATAGTCCAATAATACCGGCTATCAGTACCAGCAATAACGTACGGGATATTTTCCAGAATTTTTTCAGATGAAGTAGTTGGCCGTGAAATTAAACTAATAGGAGGCTATGTACAAATTCAATCCCGCACAGAGTTATAAAAGTATGGTAAACCTTTATCTTCGCTGGTATGATCGTTATGCGAACTTTCCTGGTACTTCTACTATTCAATGCTATGGTGACCAGGGCACAAAGCCCTCCGGCGTATGGATCCTCAGAGATCTATCTGAAAATAAAAAAACTAAAAGTTCTGGGTTCCGTGCTTTATGTTGCCGCCCATCCGGACGATGAAAATACCCGTCTCTTAACGTGGTTATCCAAGGATCAATTGTTGCGGACGGGTTATCTTTCTTTGACCAGAGGGGATGGTGGACAAAACCTGCTGGGAGAGGAACAGGGAATAGAGCTGGGCCTGATCCGCACGCAGGAACTGCTGGGTGCCAGAAGAATTGACGGAGGAGAACAATTCTTTACAAGGGCTTTTGATTTCGGATATAGTAAAAGTACAGAAGAAGCCCTGCGTATATGGGAGAAAAATAAAGTGCTTTCGGATGCAGTTTGGGTGATCAGAAGGTTTCAGCCAGATGTGATCATAACAAGATTTCCTCCTGATAACCGGGCAGGACACGGCCATCACTCTGCTTCTGCAGTGATCGCTCATGAAGCGTTTACTGCTGCTGCAGACAAAAATGCATTTCCCGAACAATTTCAGTATGGAGTAGCACCCTGGAAGGCTAAAAGATTGCTTTGGAACGGATATAATTTTGACGCCTCCGCCATTGCAGAGAAAGACAAGGTGCATATAGATGCGGGAGGATATAATCCGTTACTGGGTAAAAGCTATGGAGAGATTGCAGCAGAAAGCCGCAGCCAGCATAAAAGTCAGGGATTCGGCGTGGCACCAAACCGGGGAACCGTCATAGAAAATTTTTCTTCTACCGATGGTAAGGAAGCAAAGCAAACCCTGATGGATAACATTACCCTGGACTGGAACCGTGTAGGTGCACCAGCAGTGAATACGCTGATCGATTCTATTCTTGCCCGCTACGATCTTTCCAACCCTGTCCGCTCATTGCCAGCCCTGGTCAGGTTATACAAAACTATTGACAACCTTCCGGCAGGAAACTGGAAAAAAATTAAAATTACAGAGCTGCAGGATATTATCGCCGCGGCCAGCGGAATATGGATCGATGCATTCAGCCCGCAACAGTTTGCCACACAGGGAAGCCGTTTTACCATGAATTTTTCTATCGCTAACCGTCAGGGAATTTCCTTAAACCTCCATTCCATTAAAGTGAATGGATTTGATAGTTTACTAAATAAAAAAATTGCAAAAAACCAAAACGTGGATTTTTCTGCAGACATAGTGGTCCCTGGCGGAACACCGGTATCGCAGCCTTACTGGCTACAGGAAAAAATGAGTGAAGGGTCCTATAACGTGAATGATCAGACGAAGATCGGAATTGCCGATCCGGAACCTGCTTACCAGGCATTCTTCAGTGTTACTATCGAAGGGCTGAATATGGTGTTTTCAAGACCGGTCAGGTATAAATATACGGATCCTGTGAAAGGAGAAATCTACAAACCCCTGATCGTAGTGCCTGCAGCGGGAGAAGGAAAATACGGAAAGTTGAAGCATATTTATTATGATCACATTCCGGATATTTACTATTTTCTGAAAGATACGGGCAGCATCATCCTGAGGGATGTAAAAACTGCCGGTAAAAAAATCGCGTACATCGAAGGGGCAGGAGACAAAGTACCTGCTGCGCTGGCATTGATGGGGTATGAGGTGACGGTCTTAAAAGAAAAAGACCTTAGCCTTGCTTATCTATCCCAGTTCGATGCAGTGATGACCGGTGTGCGTGCATACAATGTGCATCCGTTCTTATATGCGAAAAATGACGTGCTAAACGAATATGTTAAAAATGGCGGTAACCTGATCGTACAGTATAATGTAAACCAATCGGTGGCTGGACCGCATAATGCTATTGGTCCTTATCCATTTACTATTTCACGCAACAGGATTACTGATGAGCATGCTCCGGTAACTTTTTTACTGCCTGGTCACCCCGTACTTAATTATCCAAATAAGATTACTCAGTCGGATTTTGATAACTGGATTCAGGAAAGAGGTCTATATTTTGCAGAGCCGGACAACCCGGCCTTTAAAATGCCTCTTGCTATGAAAGATCCGGGCGAGCAGCAACAAAATGGCAGTCTCCTTATTGCAGATTACGGCAAAGGAAAATTTGTATACACTGCTATAGTATTTTTCAGAGAATTACCGGCAGGGGTAAACGGTGCATACCGGCTCCTGGCCAATATTATTGCTTTAAATAAATCATCAAATGAGTAAGAATATTCCGCAGAGCAGAAAAAATGTGGCGCTGGTAATTTGTATTGCCGCCGGTCTGATCATTGGGCTGTTTATTAAAAGAGTATCTATCGGCCTGCTGATCGGCGTAGTACTGGGTGTACTTGTAGGTGGGATGTGGATAGGTAAAAAATAATAATTCATTGTTGGTAACGAAATTGTTTGCATGAGCCTGATTGACTGGATAGTGCTGGTAGTGACGCTGGTTGCAGTGATCTCTTACGGGTTGTACAAGAGCCGCACTACACGTGATCTTGACGGATACTTTTTAAGTAACCGTACTATGCCCTGGTACCTGATCATGCTGGGAGTAATGGGAACACAGGCAAGTGCCGTAACATTTCTTTCCGTGCCCGGCCAGGCCTATGTGGATGGCATGCGGTTCGTACAGTTTTATTTCGGTCTGCCGCTGGCAATGATCGTACTGTGTATTACGTTCGTTCCGATCTTTCACAAATTAAAAGTATATACTGCGTATGAGTTTCTGGAAAACAGATTCGATTCCAGGACCAGAACGTTTACTTCCTTTTTATTTTTATTACAAAGGGCATTGTCTACCGGCATCAGTATTTATGCACCTGCCATCATTTTGTCTTCTTTATTAGACTGGAATATTTATCTGACTAATTTAGTGATGGGCGGAATGTTGATTGTGTATACTGTTACCGGAGGGGCCAGGGCGGTGGCCCACACCCAGAAATTTCAATTTATCGTAGTGCTGCTGGGAATGTTCCTGGCAGGATATATGGTTATTCATTTATTACCGCAGGGCGTTGGTTTTACAGATGCGGTCAGCCTTGGTGATAAACTTGGCAAGATGAATGTATTAACCACCGGTATTACCAATAAAGGGTTTGACTGGAGCGACAGGTACAATCTTATCAGTGGAATTATCGGTGGTTTTTTTTTACAGCTTTCTTATTTCGGCACCGATCAGTCGCAGGTAGGCAGGTATCTGACGGCCAGTTCTGTCCGGGAGAGCAGGGTAGGGCTGATGATGAATGGCATCATTAAGATACCTATGCAATTTTTGATTTTGTTAATTGGTGTGCTGGTATTTTCATTTTATTCTTTTTACGATCATCCTGCCACCTTTAATGCCAGGCAGATGAATGTAATTGAACGTTCCGCCTACAAGCCCCAGGCGAACGACTTGCAGCGGCAGCTGGACTCCGTACAAAAACGGAAGCAGGCTGTAGTGAAGCAATGGGTGAACGATAAAGAGAACAACACGCTTATTGAACAGATCCGCGGACATATTACACAGGAAAAAGTGATCCAGGATTCTGTAAAATCAATTATTACGAAGATCGATAAGTTTGCTGAGACCAACGATACCAACTATATTTTTCTAAGGTTCATCATTGATTTCCTGCCAAAAGGATTGATTGGTTTGCTGATCGCTATGATATTCCTGGCCGCCTGGGGTAGCATTGCCGCAGCACTTAATTCTCTTTCCTCATCTACGGTAGTGGACATACATAAAAAATTCATCGAAAAGAATTGTTCCGATGAAAGGGATTATAAATTATCGCGGGGGTATACCCTTATGTGGGGGTTGGTGTGTATTGTAACAGCTATGTTTGCAACCAGAATGGGAAGTTTAATAGAGGCCGTCAATATCCTTGGCTCTTTATTTTATGGTGTTATCCTGGGTATTTTTCTGGTAGCATTCTATATGAAAAAAGTGGGGGGCAAAGCTGTTTTTTTTAGTGCCATTATCAGCGAGCTGATTATTATTACGCTGTTCTTATTGAATGAATATAATATTATTCCGCTCGGATTTTTATGGCTCAATGTGATCGGTGCGATCAGTGTAATGGGGCTGGCTTTTTTATTTTCTTTGTTTTATCCAAAAAAAATTCAGGCATCTGAAAGATAAAGTATAACTGAAGTAAGAGGCTGATAGGGATAGGGCTGAACTACTTGCAGGCACCTTAAAGATAAACTATAACTGAAGGGAGAGACGCCAATAGGGATTGGGCTAAACTACTTGCAGGCATTTGAAATATAAAGTATAACTGAAGGGAGACGCCAGTAGGGATAGGGCTGAACTACTTGCAGGCATTTGAAAGACAATGTACAATTAAAGGGAGGGTAAGCACGTAGTTGTCCGTTTAAGCAAAAGACAATCTGCGATAAGCTGCATCTGATAATTCTTATCCGGACAGCTACGTGCAGGTATTTTTAAAAGACTATTTAAGTGTGGCAATCAGTTTTTCACTGAGCGCAACATAGTCTGCATTGCTGCCTTCTTTCGCTAATTCACTTGCTTTTTTCGCAGCTTCTACTGCTTCCGTTTTCTTTCCTGATTTGGCAAGTGCATTGGCTTTCTGGTAATAGGCCCAATATGCTTTCGGCTCTTCTTTAATGGCATTATCCAGCCATCCGATAGCCTTATTCAGGTCTTTTCCATTTTCAATATAATACATGGCTGCACTGACATAGGGAGGTTTGTCGCCACCGATCGCTTTATCAATGTCGGCCATGATCCGGGTATCTATATCTGCGGTAACGGGTAAGGTCACCATTGTTTTATCCCACATCAGCGCGATATCTATCGCCGTTGCGCTTACTTTTCCAAATTGAATAATAAAGGATTCCATGGAGGCAGGAAGTTTATCGGTCTTCGCGTTGATCCGTACAAGATCTTCTGACATGCGATAGTTCGCAGGATTGGTGACATCCGTTTGTTTACTGATAATAATGGTCCATTCTTTTTGACCGGGAATGGTTAACAATCCATACTTTCCTGCTGCTATTTTTGTTCCGCCAATCATAACTTCATCACCGAAGGTAATGGTGGTGGCTGCGTTTGCTCCCGTGCGCCAAACCTTACCATAAGGGACCAGGTCGCCAAAGATTTTTCTTCCTTTCACGGCAGGGCGTGAGTAAGAGATCTCTACGGACGACAGGGCAAAGTCCTGTTTAATGGTTTGGGAAGGAGAAGGAGCCGGAGTTTTTAAGGTCTGCGTGTATGCGGCGCCGCTGATAGCTGCGCATGCAATTAATGATAGTACTAGTTTCATGCTAAGCGATTTTTTCCAAAGGTAGTAAGGAATGACCAGTTATGATTTAAATGCAGGATGGTACTGTTGAAGGGTACTCCGCAGGTAATCCCTGTCCAGGTGGGTATAAATTTCGGTGGTAGTGATGCTTTCATGTCCCAGCATTTCCTGCACTGCACGCAGGTCTGCCCCGCCTTCCACAAGGTGGGTAGCGAAAGAATGCCTTAGGGTATGCGGAGAAATATTTTTGGTAATGCCCGCTTTTTTTACAAGATCCTTGATTAATAGAAAGATCATGACCCTGCTCAGACCAGTGCCGCGTCTGTTCAAAAATAAAATATCTTCCTGGCCGGCAATATGGGGTACCTGCATCCGGACTGTTGTTCTGTAAATGCCGATATGTTTGAGGGCCGTTTCTCCGATAGGAATTAATCTTTCTTTGTCGCCTTTGCCCGTTACCCGGACAAAACCCAGTTCTGTATAAAGGTTGGAGATCTTTAACCCTACCGCTTCACTTACGCGCAACCCGCAACTGTATAATGTTTCAAGGATTGCTTTGTTGCGTATGCCTTCTGCTGTGCTTAGGTCGATGCAGCTTATTATTTTTTCGATCTCTCCAATGCTCAGGGTATCCGGTAATTTCCTGCTCCTCTTCGGCGCTTCCAGCAGTTGGGTAGGATCTGTTTCAATAATGTTTTCTATCAGACAATACTTATAAAATGAACGGATGCCTGAGATGACCCTTGCCTGTGAGGAGGCGGTCATCCCCAGCTGGTGTATCCATGCTATAAACGATTGCAGATGTTTGATAGTTACCGATGAAGGACTGATGCCGGCATCTGCCATCTGCAGGTACTGTGTGAGTTTATCCAGATCGCCAAGATAAGCTTCTACCGAATGTTCGGATAGTGACTTCTCCAACCTTAACCATGCTTTGAACCCTTTTTTATATGCTTCCCACAATGTTCTGCGTAATTTAATTAAATTGCAATTTCTATAAAATAATTCACCGGACAACTTATGGAGAAGATCAATT
>JAYUXA010000218.1:0-3042 GCA_043753245.1 Chitinophagaceae bacterium | reverse complement strand
TATTAAAAACCGAAGGCGATCTGAGTTTCACAAATCACCTGGATGTGGCCAGGATCGATTACTGCACCTTTGGAAACTCCAACCCGTTCAGGATCCGTATCGTCAATAAATTTAACGACAACTCCGATTATTATTATATCAAGCAGGCGGATGCTTCCCGGGTATATGGGCTGGAGCTGGAACACCTGTTGTCTCCTAACCGCATCACTTACCTGACCAATAAAGATACCCTGGTGGAAGAACATATTCCGGGTGTGCCCGGCGATTATTTTATCAGCAATCAGCTGACAGAAAGTTCCACCAACCTGATCCGTTTTACCAAAGAGTTCGTCAAGTTCAATGAAAGATGTTTTGTGAGATTGCTGGGGGATATGCGCTCTTATAATTTTGTGGTCGTGATCACACCGGACATTGAAGATGTTCAATACCGCATCAGGGCCATCGATTTTGACCAGCAAAGTTATGAAGGAAGGAAAAATCTGTACCTGCCCCAATTTTTCAAAGAAAATGCAACACTGGTGAACCTGTGCAATACACTTCTCAACAAAGCATCCATAGAGCAATATCAAACTGAAGAGCGGACGATGATGGCGTTCCGGGTAGCCTCGAACAGATTCCGCCTTATGGAACTGCTGAATATCATGTCAAAAGACTTTATTTCAACACCAGAAAAATTAGTTCAGCTACGGGCAGAACTCATGGACCATTTCTCTAATCCAGCCTTTGGAAAATGTTCTTCTATGGGCCAGTTGGTGAAAAGGCAATTAAAACAAACGCTTCAAAAAAATCTAACATTTATTCAGAAGAATCTGGGTAAACATGGAGATTAATCAGCCTCTTCAAGGTTAAACAATCCGGGAAACGTATCTTTGCGCGGAATAAAGCAATTGTCCTGAATCAGGATTTGCAGTCAGACTATTTATTTAAGCACACTTATAAAAATTAATGGCAATGGGAAAATACAAAGCAGGAATAGTGTTCGGAGAGGAACTGGAAGCCCTTTACAATGATGCAAAGGACAATCAGTTTGCCCTTCCTGCAGTGAATTCAATTGGAAGCACTACCATTAATGCAACCCTGGAAGCTGCTGCAAATGTCAATTCCCCTGTAATTATTCAATTTTCCAACGGAGGAGCCCAGTATATTGCCGGTAAAGGAATGCCGAATGACAAACTCCAGGCTAATATTTCCGGAGGTATAGCCGGTGCCCTGCATGTGCATACGGTTGCAAAATATTACGGTGTTCCGGTTATCCTGCACACTGACCATGCAGCAAAAAAATGGCTGCCCTGGGTGAGTGGGCTGATCGATGCCGGGGATCACTATTTTAAAGAAAAAGGACAGCCTTTGTTCAGCTCTCATATGCTCGATCTTTCTGAAGAACCATTGGAAGAAAATATTCATACCTCCATAGAATTCTTCAAGCGGATGAAACCATTGGGAATGGCTATTGAGATTGAACTTGGGGTTACCGGCGGCGAGGAAGACGGGGTGGACAATAGTGGAATTGAAAACGACAAATTATATACACAACCACAGCATGTGGCATACGCCTTTGAAGAACTTCGTAAAGTAGGCAATTTATTCAGCGTAGCTGCTGCCTTTGGAAATGTACACGGCGTATATAGCCCCGGTAATGTAGAACTTCGTCCGGAAATATTAAAGAACAGTCAGGATTATATTCAGAACGAATTAAAGACAGGCCCGAAACCTGTATTCTTTGTATTTCACGGAGGCAGCGGATCTCCACAGAAACAGATCAGGGAAGCTATCGGATACGGAGCTATTAAAATGAATATCGACACCGATATTCAATGGGCCTACTGGGAAGGTGTGAAGGATTTTTATAAGAAGAATGAAGCCTTTCTGCAGGGCCAGCTGGGAAATCCGGAAGGAGACAACAAGCCCAATAAAAAGTTTTACGATCCCCGCGTATGGCTGCGTAAGGGAGAAGAATCTCTGATTAAAAGACTCACAGTAGCATTTGAAGACCTTAACTGTATAGGAAGAAATGCCTAGATTTGGATCAGTACGATGTATTTAAATCCATCCTGAAGAAAGATCGTGACCCTGCCCGCTTATGCCGGCCGGGTTTTTTTTGTAATGGCACTATTTTTTATACTTTTAAGACATGGAAAACAAATCATCAAAATCACCATCCGGAGAAGACCGGGATCAAAAGAATAAACATATAAGGGATCAGGAGGTTCATCGTAAAAATACCGGAAAAAATTCCGACGTTCCGGATGCAGACAAAAAGGTAGCGAATTCTGAATCCACTTCCAACCGCGGCTATGAAGAAGATCAACCCAATAATCCTGTAAGGTCAACAGGATCTACCGGAAAGGAACAGGATAATCTTCCTACCGGCGAGCCCAATGCAAATGAAAAGTAATAATTATTGTCCTATTTCTTCTATCACTTTTCCAACGCTTCCACTGGGCATTTGAATATGCAGTAATGCGGCTATCGTCGGAGCTATATCAGTCATATAATTCTCCCTGTTGGTTTTACCTGGTTTGATGTTCCATCCATACCATATTAAGGGGATATGTGTATCATACGGATTCCAGGAACCATGTGTGGTACCAGTTGAGCCATGACCCATCCATCCTGGTTTGTAAATAATTTGAATGTCCCCGCTTCTTGACGGATAATATCCGTTTATTATTCTTCGTTTAATAGCATCAATAATCGGTGCACCGGCCACCTTGCTGATCGCTACCACCTGGTCAATTCCCTCTCTAACAGAAATAAAATCAATAATGTACTTTGCAAATGCCTCCTGATCGATACGCAGTGAATCGAGCAACCTGTGATTAAAATAAAGCTGGCTGTTTGTATTTGCCGTAATAAATTTAAAATTACCAAACTGTTTTTTTAATGCAGAATCCAGCGGTTTATCTATATCCCCAATACTACCTCCTGGTATATTATTTGCTTTTTCGAAACCAGGTGCATGCGCTACCCCATGATCTGCCGAAATAAACAACAGGTATTGATTTTTGCCAACTTTTTTATCCAGCGATCTGAACAATTCGC
>JAYUXA010000217.1:0-37997 GCA_043753245.1 Chitinophagaceae bacterium | reverse complement strand
TGTCATCATACCATTTTTCCTGGTCATCGTGGAAAATAAATTTTCTTTTAAACAGGTCTTCATTATCTAAAAAGTATACCTGAAGCCTTGCATTGGGCAAGGATGCCACCTTGATCTGCAGAGGGTAATCGTCACTGTCAACCGAAACATTGATCCCTGAAAGGCGTACAACTTCATGAAGACGGTGCCGTCTTTCATTAATGATGCCAAAGCGGGGCATGATGCAACGGACTTCAAAGCCCCCTTCATTTGCCTTTATTGCCAGCCGGTTCACGATCTCTGAGAACTCGGTAAGTTCCAAATAAGGAGACATCTCGTTAGCAATAAATAAAATTCTTTTCTTTGTCAGCATTATGATAAAATTGCTTAGATATAACGATTTAAAAATTAGTTTGCAAAGGTAAGGTATTTAATCATAAAAATTTGTCCACAGGCCTTTAGCAGCTTTTAAACCCACCAGATGATCATTATAAAACAAGCTGCGCTACTTCAGGAATTTATTCAGCGGCAAACCGCATCCGGCAAGCAGATTGGCTTCATTCCCACTATGGGGGCCCTGCACCCGGGGCACCTGAACCTGGTTCGGATTTCCGGTCAGAAATGCGACATAACCGTGTGCAGTATTTTTGTTAATCCGACACAATTCAACGATCCGGGAGATTTTACAAAGTATCCCCAGCGTATTGAAAAAGACATCTTCCTTCTAGAGAAATCCACAGCCGATGTGTTGTTTATTCCTTCAGTAAAAGAGGTTTATCCGGACGGACTGGACAAATTAGAAAACTATGATCTTGGAGCCCTGGAACAACTTATGGAAGGAAAATTCAGACCCGGGCATTTTCAGGGAGTGTGCCAGGTAATGAACAGATTGCTTCGCATGGTCAGACCGGCAATGGTATTCATGGGAAGCAAAGATTACCAGCAGTGTCTGGTGGTCAGTAAAATGCTGGAGTCACTCGATTTTAAAGTAATCCTGGAGAGATGCCCCACTGTCCGCGAAACTGATGGTTTGGCAATGAGCAGCCGCAACCTCCGGCTGACAGCCGGACAGCGTGCAACCGCTCCTTTCATTTATCAGCTGCTTATCAATGCAGCCATAGCAATTACACCAGGCAACAATGGTCCGGTGCTTGCCGCTGCGATCCGGAAGTTGTCCCTGCAGTTTAAACCCGACTACGTTGAACTTGCCGATGCCCGCACACTGGAACCGGTGCAGGTATGGGATGGAATTACCCCGCTGGTACTGTTAGTAGCGGCCTACCTCGGCGATGTGAGGCTTATTGATAATGTACAGATCCCTTCTATTCCGGGAAAGACGGAATATTAGTAGCATTTTTTTTATAGTTTTGCGCCTGCTATGCAAATAGAAATATTAAAATCGAAAATTCACCGTGCTGTCATTACGGAAGCCAATCTTAACTATGTTGGTTCCCTGACATTGGACGAAGACCTGCTGGACGCCTCCAACATGATCGAAAATGAAAAGATCACGGTGGTAAATATTAATAATGGACATCGTCTCGAAACGTACATTATCAAAGGGAAAAGAGGTTCCGGCGTTTGCTGCCTCAACGGACCAGCAGCAAGACAGGGAGCCGTTGGAGATATTGTGATTGTTTTATCTTACGCTCAGATGGATTTTGAAAAAGCCAAATTATTTAAACCCTGGATCGTTTTCCCTAAAGAAGGCAATAAATTATAGACAGTGAATAAAAAAATACTCAGTGTTATTCAGTATGTTTTTTTTCTGGGACTGGGTATTTTCCTATTATGGCTCACCCTTCGTACATCGGACTGGCGCACCATTCTTAACGATCTTTCCGGGGCTGATTATTTTTTTCTGATCCCCGCCACAGTAATGTTGCTTGTCAGTCATTTTATCCGTGCGCTTAGGTGGAAAATTCTAATACAGCCCCTGGGGTACGAGCCCGGTTTGCTCAATACCTTTCTTGCTGTGATGGTGGGATACTGGGCCAATCTTGCGGTGCCGCGACTCGGAGAAGTGTTAAAATGTACTATTCTTGCACGTTATGAAAAAGTGCCGGCCGATAAACTCGTTGGAACAATAGTTGCTGAACGCGCAATCGACGTTTGTACCCTGGCGGTTGTTTTACTGATTACGATCTTTTCCCAGTATGACCTGATCGGTGGCTTTGCAAAAGAAACCTTTAAGAATTTTTTTACTTCTAAAACAGGCGATATATCCGTGCTGAAAACTTTTTCTGTACTGATGATCGTCTTCTCCTTTATTTTATTATTTATATGGCTCTTCCGAAAACTTAGCCATCTGCCTTTTGTTGCCAAAACAAAAGACGTGTTCAGAGGCATCTGGCAGGGGCTGATCAGCATCAGGTATATTAAAAACAAAGGGTTGTTCATATTGTACTCCGCATTGATATGGACATTATACCTGTACAGTACATACATGGGGTTTTATGCTATGAGAGATATGTCGCATTTCGGCATTCGTGGTGCCTTGTCTGCACTTACCTTTGGAAGTTTCGGCATGATCATTCCTTCACCCGGAGGCATCGGTTCTTTTCAATATGCCATACAGCAGGTTATGATTTTATATGGTGTGACTCCGGAAAAAGGATTGTCACTGGGTATGCTCATCTGGTTTGCACAGACGGGAATTATCATCTTATTCGGGACTATGGCATTTTTATTATTACCAGTACTCAACAAAAAACCGGTTATGCTAAACAATACTGATGAAAAATACAACAGCAATACTTAAAAAGATAGTGACCCTGGATCAATTGCTGCATACCCTTGCACAGATCAGAATGCCGGGAAAGACGGTTAGTTTTACCAACGGATGCTTTGATATTCTTCATAGCGGGCATATTGCATCCCTTTCGCAAGCCGCCTCAGAAGCAGATTTTCTGGTGGTGGGTCTTAATTCTGATCTGAGCACACGGAAATTAAAAGGAGAAAACAGGCCTGTCAATGATGAGCAATCCCGCGCGCTCTTACTGGCTTCTTTACTAATTGTGGACGCTGTGGTGATCTTTGAAGAAGATACGCCTCTCGAAATTATTAAAGCCATACAACCGGAAGTACTGGTTAAGGGAGGAGATTATACTATAGACCAGATTGTCGGCTCCCGGGAAGTGATTGCGAATGGAGGCAGGGTAGTTATTAATCCTATATTAAAAGGATTTTCCACAACAGGATTATTAGAGAAAATAAACAGGCTGTAATACGAACAATAAGCAGCAGGATAATTTACCTCCTTCCGTACAAGTGTTCGATCTCCATGACAATGCTTTCTATAACACGATCCTCCCCAAGGGCATCGTAATTCTGTTTAAGGTTGCTTCCGAATACAAAAGCAACAGTCTGGAATATACGTGCATTAAAACCACCCTTATATTCTTTTAGAATGTCGTAACAATTATTACCTGTTTGCCTGTTAATTAGTTTCATGAGCACTTTACCCTGATAAACGGATAGATCTTTTATTGGATCCGCAAATTCTTTTTTCAGATCTTTTTCACGGCTCTTAAGATATTTTTTACGGTCTCCCCGGTCCTCAGAGTAAGAAAGTTTCGAATTGATGTCATTAATAATAAATCCTGCTTTGCGGGCGTAAGGATAAGTTACGTATACGGCATTGCGCAACCTGGCCCATTCCTGTCTTTTTCTTAACAATGCCTTAGGATATGGAACAGATACAAAAACCCACTCCATAGTGGTGCCGGGAATGATTTCATTGTTAACTACCCGCGCAGGGACTTTTATGGTGTCATTAGGGCCCAGAACCGGTTGGATCAAAGGAACTGTATCGGCAATGGACTGTGCAAGAAGAGGAGGCATGCCAGCCAGGCACATCGTACTGATTAGCAGAAAATGGAATACTATTTTACCGGGTACGCACATATTAAGAAGTAAATTTAATACTTCTTTCACGTACATCATAACCCTGCTTAATATTTTTAGGATTTTTAAGGGTTAAACCCTAGTCAGCCCGGATCCTTTTCTTAAAAGTCCGGCGCGGCGCACGATACTCATGGCAAACCCGGTAACCATCAGAATAGTCCCCAGCCATACCAGATTAATAAAGGGGAACTCCAATACTTTAAGCGCAATAAAAGGAGTCATCCGGGAGGATTCTTTCACGCTGATACCCACATGTTTACTGTCCACCACCTGAGACAGGCTGATGGCCAGCCCCTGCGACTGCACCGTATCCATGAAATATTGCATCAGGTTGTTTTTGACAAAGAATACCGGCCTCGCCTTATATTTCCTGCCATCAATGGCAACAATCTCGAGCTCAGCCATGATAGCAGTATCTCCGGGCCCAAAATGATACTTTTCATTCGTAGGATTAGGGGTGACCCTGTTCAGGATGATCATTCCATTAGAATAATAGGCCGTATCACCCGGTTTCATAGAATGAGATTTGAATTGAGCGGTGTCCTGTTCCTTGTTCATGACCTCCGCATAGCTGATATAACTGAATATATCCCGGTTCCAATAATGTTTAGCGTCCGGATTCTGGGAAAGACCTTCCTGTCCTTTGGTATTTTTGATCAGGTCTGGTGCAAGGGTGAACTTTTTTACTTTACCGTCCTTTTTTTCCATTTCAACATGGAAATAAGTGGTCTTTTCAAACTCATCGATGCTGTCTGCTTTATAAGTAGCCCAGTATTTGCCCATATCTGTCCTGATCCCTTTAAACAGTGTCTGATTTTCCAATCCCTTTTCTTTATTGTCAGGTCCGAAATTCAGCGGATTGAGCCTGTTCATAGACAGTACTTCTTTTTTAGAAGACGAAATAAGGATACCCACCAGAAACAGTCCAAATCCAACATGCCCTACTGAAGCTCCTGCAGCTTTGAATTTTCCTTTCAGTCCTATCCAGATGTATCCCGCATTCGCTACTGTAGCATACACGCCTCCAAATAAGGCCAGGTGTATTGCAGCAAGGAAACCAGGTCCGAATTTATTGTATTCGATCTGGCCAAACAGGCTTATAGCCAGCGATATCACTACTGCCAGAATAGTAGGTATCAGCAGCTTACGGGCAACTATTTTTCGATTAGTGTTCTTATAATTTAAATACTGGGTCATAGCCGTTAACATCCCCAGCACAACGGCAATAAAGATCTGAATACGGTTGTAAAAGAATTCAACGTCCGCCCCTACCGTGAAGTTGGTTTTAAATACTTTGTTGATCACCGGCAGCGAGGTAAACAATATAATGAACAGGGCAGAAAGAAATAATACCAGGGAGCCGATGAACATCCAGAATTCTCTAGAATAGGAACTTTCCTCCTTAGCAATGGAAGGTATTTTTTTATAACGCCAGATATACAGAACCGATGCAGGTAAGAGGAAAACGGCAACGAATGAACGCAGTTGCCAGTTAAGTCCTGATCCGGTAAAGGCATGCACAGAGGTATCCTGAAGATCACCGCTGCGCGTGAGATAGGTAGAGTATAAAATCAGTATGAAACTCGCAAGAAAGAAAAAATACGTTGGCCTGAGTGAATGGCCAGTCGAATTATAGATCAGCTGCGTGTGAACGCCTGCCACCATGATCAGCCAGGGTACCAGTGAAGCATTTTCCACAGGATCCCAGGCCCAGTAGCCCCCGAAATTCAGAGACTCATACGCCCAGCGGGCACCCATCATAATACCCAGTCCTAATATACCTGCAGAAAACAATGACCAGGGCTGGGCCGACTTTACCCAGCCTCCGTAATCCTGTTTCCATAATCCAGCAATGGCGTACGAAAAGGGTACAATAGTAGAAGCAAAACCTAGAAATAATATAGGGGGATGAATGACCATCCAATAATTCTGCAGGAGCTGGTTGAGTCCTATACCATCCTGCATGCTCGGAATATTTAAATAATTCGGCAGGTTAAATATCGGCGCGTCCTGAAACACTTCTCTTGTCAGTAAAAATGGATTGCTTCCGATTTTAATATTAAAAATATATAAACCTATAACCATAGTGGCCAGGCAAACCTGCGTAATGCTGATCACCGTCATGACAGGTGCTTCCCATTTTTTTGCTGTCCGGGTAAGTACAACCCCCAGTGCGCTATTCCATAATGTCCACAATAAAAAACTTCCTTCCTGGCCTTCCCAGATACTGCTAACGAGGTATCCTGCATTCAACGACTTGTCCGAATGGTTCCAGGCATAATGGTATTCAAAATAATGATTGTAAATAATAAAAAAGATGAGGAAGAATACTACCGCCACGGAAACAGCATTTATAAAAAAAGCAATCCTGGCCATTTTTTTCCAACCCGCCTGTTCTTCAGGAACAACAGAAGATGAGGATTTAAAAAAGGAGACGGCAGCAACAAGAGAAGTGACCAGGGAAAGGATCAGCAAAAAATGACCGATCTGTCCCGGAAAAAGATGTTCACCTAAATAATTCATCGTCGGCTAATTTTGGCTGAGGTTATTCTGCGCAGCTTTAGGATCATCCTTATATTTTGAAGGACATTTTATCAGTATCCCGTCTTTGCGGTTGATCTCGAACACATCGCCATTCATTTTGCCTTTGAGCACAATGCGTTCACTTTTTTCCATATCAAAAGGCTTTTCAAAATGATACTCCACCTTAGCTCTGTTGCCTAATGAATCAATCACATGGAAAGAGGTATAATTGGCATTTTTGGAAGGATCGTAGTGTATAGGATCCGACTTATCCAGTTTTGCAATGATCGTTACGGATTTTCCCTGCTTCTGTTTAGCGGAAGCCAGGGTTTCGTAGGTGGATAAATCTCCCATCAGGCTGATCAGCACGGCAATTACCGCAGCAATTCCCACAAGCATCACAATGTGTATCTTCTTCATATTTTAGAATTCGCGTGTAAAGTTAGTTGAAAAACGCTCCGGATTTCATTATTGTATGCTTCACCAGAAGGAATTTTGTGATTACCTTGCATAGCGTTTCAACAGAAAGATTACAAATGAGCAACTTTTCAGACTTTGATCCAAACGGGGCAAGTAATCCCACCAACAACATCTACGGATTTCCAATTACTGAAGACGAAGCGAAACTGGTGATACTTCCCGTTCCCTGGGAAGTGACCGTTAGTTTCACTGCGGGCACCTCCCGTGCAACCGAACATATTTTCAAGGCCAGCATGCATGTGGATGTGTTTGATGCCGATTATCCGCATACCTGGAGGAAAGGATACTATCTCCGTCCGCCGGATAAAAAAATACTAATGAAAAGCGACTATCTCCGCAAGGAGGCCGAGTTGTATATCGATTATATATCCCGGGGCGAGGAGTTGAAAAAGAATGCTTTCATGTGTAAGTCGCTGAAAGATATTAATGAGGGTGGAATATTTTTAAACAACTGGGTATACGAGCAAACCAAAAGCCTGATTAATAAAGGCAAAATGGTGGCGCTTCTGGGAGGAGATCATAGTATCTCTTTCGGATATCTGAAAGCTATTGCAGAAAAACATGGCAATTTTGGTATCCTGCAAATAGATGCACACTGCGATCTTAGAAAGAGCTATGAGCATTTTGTATACAGTCATGCCAGTGTGATGTACAATGCCCTTGCAGAGATCCCTCAAATTCAGAAACTGGTTCAGGTGGGCATTCGGGATTACAGTCAGGAAGAATGGGACTTTATTATTTCCAGCAATAACCGGGTGACTACTTTTTTTGACAGACATATCAAGGAAAAATTGTTCGAAGGGCAGAACTGGAAGACGATTGCGGATGATATTATCAACCAGCTGCCGGAAAAAATTTATCTGAGTTTCGATATAGATGGCCTCGATCCTAAATTATGCCCTAATACCGGAACGCCCGTACCCGGAGGATTTGAATTGGAACAAATATATTATCTGGTGAAAAAAATGATTGAAAGCGGAAGGACACTTATTGGTTTCGACCTGGTAGAAGTAGGTATCGGCGAAACGGGATGGGATTCAAACGTAGGTGCAAGGATATTATTAAAATTATGTAACCTGCTCGCAGCAGGTAATTAATTATGGACCCGGATTCTGAAACAACTTATCATCTCTTTTTTAAAAAGGATAACAAACCATTTTTGTTATTTACCCGGTGGGTTCTGATAGGAATAAAAGTTTTGTTAATTTTAATATTGCTTTTCACGCGGCCTGCATTTTACATTCCCATCATATTCTTTATTTTGATTTTGTCAGTATTGGAATACCGGGCCATTCATCTGATTCCTTCTGTTGATCTATCCTCTCATTTAGTATTTAATGGATTGATCAAAAAGAAATATGCCTGGTCAGAGATTGAATTTATGGTGCTCAAGGATGGTTTGCTGAGTATTCATTTTAAGAGTAACAGGTTGTTTCAGAAGGAAATAACAAATGAACTGAAGGAAGCCGCGTTCAATGACTGGTGCTTAAAAAAATATACGAACTAAAAAGAATAATTTTACTGGTCGCAATATAAGCAGCATGCAATTACCCCATTCACCCTATATTCTGTATTCAGATGGTAAGGGAACCATCTTCGAGGATACCTCCCTGTTTTCTCTTGGCCGCAGCGGTTGGGATGCATTTGAAGTACCCTCCGAAGAATGGATTGAACTTCCTGCAGGAGGTTCTTTATATGAATTGCCTGGCAGGAGAGGAATTGGTGTTGATACCGTATCCGGAGCCATGCGGCTGTGTGAAAAAGGCTGGGCGGTTGCTGCATTTATTCCTCCGGCGCATACCGGTTTGTATTTAGCTGCTTATGAAACTTCCCCGGGTGCTCCTACCCTGCCGTTGTTTTGTTACACTGCAGCAGGATGGTATAATGATATGTTTTATGTTCCGGCAGTACGGATCGAAAAAGATATTCGCCAGGAAGCCATCGGATACCATGATGCATTAATAAATGAAGGTGTCCGAAACATGGTAGCTGCATTTCCGGCCAACAGGTTGATAAAACATCTCTCTGAAAAATGCTGTCTCACCTATCATTGTCCTGCTGCAAGAAACTATTTTTCCGGCAGATGGGAATGCCCGGTACCAACGTCTCCTGCGTGTAATGCTAATTGTATTGGTTGTATCTCTTTTCAGCCGGAAGAAGAAAATATTGTTTCTACCCAGGACCGGTTAACCTTTAAACCGACAGCAGAAGAAATCGTTGAATTTACCGTTCCTCATTTACAAACAGCGCCCTTTCCGATTGTCAGTTTCGGACAAGGCTGCGAGGGAGAACCGCTACTGATGTGGGAAACAATCCGCACGGCTATTATAGAAATCAGAAAACATACTTTACTGGGAAGTATTAATATAAATACCAATGGCTCGAAGCCTAATGCAGTAAAAGCGCTATGTGAAGCGGGTTTAAATTCTATTCGCGTAAGTACGAACTCTGCAAGAAAGGATATTTACGAAAAATACTACCGTCCGAACAATTATGTCTTTGAAGACATTGTGGAAAGTCTGAAAGTAGTGAAAAGTTATGGTGGATGGACCAGTATTAATTACTTTGTATTTCCTGGTATGACCGATAGCGCAGACGAATACGAGGCACTCAGAAAACTGATCAGTGAAACGGGATTGTCTATGATCCAGTGGAGAAATTTCAACATCGACCCCGACTGGTATCTCGGGAAAATCGGTGTGCACGAGACCGGGGAAATGCTTGGAGTAAAACAATTAATGGAACTGATCAGGGACGAATTTCCGGACCTCAAATTCGGGTATTTTAATCCGCCAATGGAAAGGATAAAAGGAAATTTCGAGATGGACTTTGCGCTTTAGTGTTAGCATTAATCAATGGAGGGTAAAGGGCCCCGCGCTCCTCCCCGCATGACATTTTTTTAACAGATATAGGCTTAACTTAGCACCTATGACAGATAATTTTGAATCGCAGAAAAACGTAAAAGCCTCGGGGTATACTGCCCTGGTTTGTACGCTCCTTCTTTGTGTTCTTTTATTTGTGAAATGGACCATGCCCTCCATTCCGCCGCCGCCGGAGGAAGAAGGAATTGAAGTGAACCTGGGGAATAGCGATCAGGGGTTTGGAACAGACCAGCCTTTTTTACCTGGTAAGCCTGCACCTGCAGACCAGCAGGCTTATGTGACGCCTAAACAGGAAAAAAGCGCTTCGGAGGATGTTAAAGATTTTGAAACCGATGATAAGGATCCCGATGCGCCTGTTGTGGTTAAACCACCTGTTACCACGCCAAATGCGGTAAAAATCCCTGAAAAAGACGCGGTAAAAATTAAACCTGTAAAAAAACCAGCCGCCATAGTGGAGCCGGTAGTGCAGGCACCTCCGAAACCTAAAGCGGTATTCAAAGGTGTTAACGGTACCGGAACCGGAGGCAATGAAGCAGATAATTTTAAAAAAGGAGGAAGCGAAGGTGTTACCGCCGGACGGGGTGATCAGGGAAGTACGGGTGGCAATCCGGACGCAGACAACTACAAAGGAGGTGGCGCAGGCAATTCCGGGGTGGCAAAACTCAGAGGTCTCTCAGGCAGAAATATTATTAAAAGACCTTCCTTTGAAGATGATTTCAATGAAAATGCAAAAGTAGCCGTTGACATAAAAATTGATGCGGAAGGCAATGTTGTTGAAGTGGCATACCAGCAAAAAGGATCCACCACTTCAGATCCCGGTCTG
The DNA here is from genome assembly GCA_043753245.1 of Chitinophagaceae bacterium. GTDB lineage: Bacteria > Bacteroidota > Bacteroidia > Chitinophagales > Chitinophagaceae > Flavitalea. The sequence continues at coordinate 27,404 of JAYUXA010000217.1, read as the reverse complement.
ATAGCGATCGCTATCCGTAAAGCAAAACAGGTAAAATTTAATTCCGGCAGCGATGAATCTTCAGGTACATTGCAGTTCAATTTTAAATTGAAAAGCTGATCATACTTTAATATATGAATTATGCTGAGACGCTTGATTACCTCCTTACCAGGCTGCCCATGTTTAGCCGTATCGGCCCTGCAGCCCTGCGTCCTACCCTTGTAAATACGATCAGGATATGTTCCTTTTTAAATGATCCCCAGCAGAACATAAAAACCGTTCATCTTGCCGGCACCAATGGCAAAGGCTCCTGCAGCCATATGCTTGCCGCCATATTGCAACACTGCGGATATAAAACCGGATTATACACCTCTCCTCATTTAAAAGACTTCAGAGAGCGTATTAAAGTAAATGGTAAAAAAATTGAACAGGATTTTGTCACCTCCTTTACCGAAAACATACGACCGCTGATAGATGAAATTAATCCTTCTTTCTTTGAGATCACGGTAGGAATGGCATTTGATTATTTTCATAAACAACAGGTAGACATTGCCGTTATAGAAACAGGATTAGGAGGAAGACTGGATAGCACCAATGTAATTACTCCGGAATTAAGCATAATCACGAATATCGGACTCGACCACATGAATCTGCTCGGGGATACACTCGAATTGATCGCAGCAGAAAAAGCAGGAATTATAAAAAAGAATATTCCTGTAATTATTGGTGAGTATTCTTCTGCAACTGCAGATGTATTTAATTCGGTTGCAGCGTTAAATGATGCTTCAATCATATTTGCAGATAAATTAAGGTACGTATCCGAATGGAAACATGAAAAAGGCTATTTAACTACCGATGTAATAGAAAATAAAGACGACAGCCGCGTTAGTTACCAGCTGGACCTGCCGGGATATTATCAGTTAAAAAATCTGATAACGGTTTGCGAGGCTGTACACCAGCTACGGTCATTCGGCTATCAGTTACCCGAACCTAAAGTATTGGCGGCTTTAACGCAGGTAAAGAAATTAACTGGCCTTCATGGAAGATGGGAAGTGGTGCATCAGCACCCCGAAGTGGTATTGGAAGTGGCGCACAATGGTGAAGGGATACAACAGGTGCTCAGGCAAATTGAATTATCCGATTTTCACAGACTTCATATAGTGCTGGGAATGGTCAAAGACAAAGATATAGACCGTGTGCTTAAACTGTTACCAAAAGAAGCGAGCTATTACTTCACCAATGCACAAATACCCCGGGCTTTGCCGGCTGAACAGCTAAAAGCAAAAGCAGAAACGGCCGGACTGGCAGGGGAAACGTATAATGAAGTTAACCTGGCCTTGAAAACAGCTATGGGTAAAGCGTCAGCAAACGATCTGATCATTGTTTGCGGGAGTGTATTTGTAGTTGGCGAAGTTTCTCTTTTCCATACATAATGGTGCACAGATGCAGGGACTGAAATATCCTGTTGTCCGTTATGAGTTTATTGATCTCCTCCAGATCCATTAACACCACTTCGATATCTTCATTATGGTCCAGCTGCTGCTCACTGATTTTTACTCCGCCCGTGGCAAGATACATGTGCATCCAATTGTTATTGGTAGAAGGATTAGAGGATATTTTTCCCAGGTAATCGTACTGACTAAACTGATAACCCGTTTCTTCCAGCAACTCCCGGGCTACGGCAGCTTCATTATTTAGATCCGTATCATCCACACATCCTCCCGGCACTTCTATGATCGTTTCCCGGATGCCATGCCGGTATTGCCACACCATAATTACTTTCTGGTCTTCTGTCAGGGCAAAAGCAGAAACCCAGGTTGGAAATTCATACACATAAAAAGGGTCGATAATTTTTCCTTCGGGTGTTTCACAAACATCTTTCCTCACGGTAAACCAGGTTTCTTTATGCAGATATTCAGAGGAAATAAGTTTCCAGTCCATCGCTTTTTTAGTATTCATTCCAACCGTAGTTTTTCCGTGCTGAGGCAATATGTGCGGTATGATGAAGGCCATGCCAGGAATACATTCCCAACAGGTGCCATAACGTGATTTCTTTATTAAAAGCAGGATGAATCAACAACCTGTTCCAGTCCTCCGGGTCTATGTTTTTTACAGTCTCGTACCACCGTGCATGTAGGGCATATAATAAAGTAATGGAAATATTTGCAGGGAGGTTTTTAGAATCGTTTAATTCTGCCCACAGCTCTTCATGGTAGGTTTTAATAGTAGGGGCCTGTTCGGTAAGTGCCAGTTTAAATCTAATATACGCATTCATGTGACTATCCGCCACATGGTGAACCAATTGTTTAATGTTCCAGCCACCTTCGCGGTAAGGGGTTTCATACTGGTATTCATCCAGATTGGCAACTGCATTTTCCAAAAGTCCCGGAAGCAGTTTTATATCGGTCAGCCAGGCTTGCAACTGTTTTTCCGAAAATGGCCGTGGCTCGTATTTACCAATTGGATATCTCTGATCTTCAACAGACCTTATACTCATAATTAAAATTATTCCTGACTTAGCTGATGCCCGGTCAGATTTATAAATACATCTTCCAGGTTGGCTTTTTTAACTTGTTTCGGTCTTTCAAATCCGGTCTCCACCAGTTTATCAATAAGTTTATCAGGGGCGTCCATTGAAATAATTTTTCCTGCATCCATTATTGCCACCCTGTCGCACAACACCTCGGCCTCATCCATATAATGTGTGGTCAGGATCACTGTAGTCCCTTTATCCCGGATATCTTTAACCAATTGCCAGAGATTGCGGCGTGCCTGCGGATCGAGCCCTGTAGTAGGTTCATCTAAAAAGATAATAGTGGGTTCATTTATCAGCGTGGTAGCAATGGAAAACCGTTGTTTCTGCCCTCCGCTGAGTTCTTTAAACTTGCTCTTGTATTTGTCTTCAAGATTGACCAGTTTAAGAAAATGCATGGGGTCTACCTTCCGGTTGTACAATCCGGAAAATAAATCGATCAGTTCTATCAATTTGAGATTGGGATAAAAACCGGAGGTTTGAAGCTGTACTCCTATAATGCTTTTTATTTTATTCGGATGCGTATCCACATCAAACCCCCTGACGATCACTTCACCAGAGGTTTTTTTCCGAAGTGTTTCTATGATCTCCAGGGTGGTTGACTTGCCTGCACCATTCTGACCAAGTAATCCAAATATCTCCCCTTCATACACCTCGAAACTTATTCCTTTAATCGCCTCAAAATTTCCGTAGTTCTTAACCAGGTTTTTTATCGAAATAATAGTTTTCATGGTACTCTTTTATGCTATAGTGTTCCGTTTTGTGCCTCCAGTTCCAGCATCATGCCCCTGCTTCCTATAAACAAGGCGGACCGCTGGTGCAGTTCGGTAGGAATCACATCCAGTATACGTTGTTTGCCATTTGTGGCTTTCCCTCCTGCCACCTCCACTATAAATGCAAACGGATTGCATTCGTAAAGCAGTCTGAGTTTCCCCCTGGGTTTATCAGTTGTTCCGGGATACATAAATATACCTCCTTTGATCAGATTGCGGTGCACATCGGCTACCATACTTCCTATATACCGCTGCGTGTAAGGACCTCCGTTCGAAGCATTTTTTTTCTGGCAGAGATCAATATAATTCCTGACTCCTTCTGCGTATTGGAAATAGTGGCCGTGGTTTACGGAATAGATCCTTCCAAATTCAGGACAAAGTATATCCGGATGACTAAGACAAAATTCGCCAATGGATGGATCCAGCGTAAATCCATTTACGCCTCTGCGGGTACCATATACCAGCATAGTGGAGGATCCATATACGATATAGCCCGCCGCTACCTGTTTTACACCGGGCTGAATAAAATCGGCTTCGGTGGCGATCGTGCCTATAGGCGAAAGACGTTTGTACACACTAAAAATAGTACCTATTGAAACATTTACATCAATATTACCGCTGCCATCCAGCGGATCAAAGAGACAAACATATTTTGAGTTTCTGCTTACTTCATCGTCAAAGGCAATAAACGTATCCAGCTCTTCGCTGGCAATTCCGGCGCAACTGATCCCGTGCCGGAGCACTCCCATAAATTGGTTATTGGCAAAAATATCCAACTTTTTTACATCTTCCCCCTGCACATTAACGGCTCCTGCATCTCCAAGGATGTCTACCAGGCCGGCTTTATTCACTTCTACATTTACGCGCTTGGCAGCAAGCCCCATATCTCTCAAAAGACCACTGAGCTCTCCGGTAGCCATAGGGAAATTCCTTAGCTGCTGTATTGTAAATTCATCGAGGGTTAAAACCTGGCGGTTAATAGTACTCATGGGCAAGCAAACGATTTGAGATAATAAATTGCGACAAATGTAAGTGTTTAATTAATTTTATCGGTTAACAGAAAGGTGAATGAACGTTTTCAAATTTGGTGGGGCGAGCATCAGTTCCATAGAAAGAATCGGTAAGGTGAAGGAAATTTTAAAAACCTGTTCAGGTCAAAAAATTGTTGTGGTGATTTCCGCCATAGGCAAAACGACCAATGCACTTGAAAAAGTAGCGGAATCCTTTTTTAAAGGAAACAAAGAAGAAGCCCTGGCTCTTTTTGAGGCGATAAAGTTGCAGCATCTGCAGACTGCAAAAGAATTGCTTAGTACAGAGGATCCACAAACCACTACAAGGCTGCTTGATGTATTTACAGAAGTGGAATGGCTCTTACATGATAACCCCGTGAGAGGCTACGATTATTATTACGACCAGATCGTTTGTGCAGGGGAATTGCTTTCTACTATTATCCTGAGTGCCTCTTTTAAAGAAGCAGGCATTTATAATACGTGGATCGATGTCCGCGATCTTTTTAAAACAGACGATACCTTCAGGGATGCAGTGATCAGCTGGGAAGCCACAAGCAATAAAATAAATAGTATTGTGCATCCATTACTGGAGCAGTATCCGGTGGTTGTAACGCAAGGATTTATCGGTTCCACAGAGGACAATGAAAGTTCAACCCTTGGCCGGGAAGGGAGCGATTACTCCGCCGCTGTATTTGCAAATATACTGGATGCAGACAGTCTGACGATATGGAAAGATGTGGAAGGTGTTATGAATGCCGATCCTAAATTATTTCCCGATGCCACCATCATCCCCCACTTAAATTATGAGGAAGTTATTGAGATGGCCTATTACGGTGCGCAGGTAATACATCCTAAAACAATAAAGCCTTTACAAAATAAAAATATTCCGCTTTATGTAAAATGTTTTCTGAATAAGGATCTGCCGGGAACCGTGATCAGGGACCAGCATCTGGATGCACTCCCTCCTATTATAGTAATTAAACAGCATCAGGCGCTTTTGCATCTTCACACCAGGGATTTTTCATTTGCCAGTGGTAAACCGGTGGCAGAATTATATGAGCTGCTGGCAACGGTTCATGTACAGGCCAACCTGCTTCAAACCGGTGCGGTGCACATCGATATTTGTATAGATAACAATGCAGATAAGATAGAAAAACTGGCACTGGAGGCGGCCCGGCTTTTTGATGTGCAGGTAGAAAAAAATCTGATGCTGATCACCATCAGGCACTATACCGAAGCGCTACTGAAACAGTTTACCAGAGGAAAAATAATCCGGTTAAAACAACAATCGCCTGAAACCGTTCAAATAGTATTAGGAGATTAATGAAAAGCACCGGAAGTAGTAAAGCGGATCTAAAAAAATAACCCCATTTTTCGGTTTGACCGATTACCATAAAATACCCATAAAAAAACCCGCCGGAAAGGCGGGCTTTTTTAAACAAATCCTTTATTTGACTTCTTCAAATTCTGCATCCGTAACATTTTCTCCGGGATTACCTGCACCCTGCTGGGGCTGGTCTGCACCGGCAAAAGATTCAGCACCCGGTTGGGCGCCTGCTGATGCCTGAGCCTTATAAATTTCTTCGGAAGCAGCAGTCCATGCAGTATTCATTTCTGCGGTAGAACTGTCAATGGCTGCCAGGTCCTGCGATTTGTGGGCTTCTTTCAATTTTGAAAGTGCCGCTTCAATAGGAGCCTTTTTGTCCGCGGATATTTTTTCGCCAAATTCTTTTAGTTGTTTCTCTGTCTGAAAAATCAAACTGTCAGCCTGATTGATCTTTTCTACTTTTTCTTTAGCCTCTTTATCCGTTGATTCGTTAGCCTTTGCCTCCGCTTTCATTTTTTCAATGTCTTCTTTGGTCAGACCACTACCCGCTTCAATTCGGATCTTTTGTTCTTTTCCAGTGCCTTTGTCTTTGGCAGTAACATGGAGAATACCATTTGCATCAATGTCAAAGATCACTTCCACCTGAGGAACTCCACGTGGTGCGGGAGGTATACCGTCCAGATTGAACATGCCCAGACTTTTATTTTGAGTGGACATCGGACGTTCTCCCTGAAGCACATGAATCTGTACACCCGGCTGGTTGTCGCTTGCGGTTGAAAACACTTCCGATTTTTTTGTGGGAATAGTAGTATTTGAATCGATCAAACGCGTCATCACACCACCCATTGTTTCAATACCGAGCGACAAAGGAGTGACATCCAGCAGCAATACATCTTTTACTTCTCCTGTTAATACAGCTCCCTGAATACCGGCACCGATTGCCACCACTTCATCCGGATTGACGCCCTTACTTGGCTTGCGTCCAAAGAATTTTTCCACGATCTCCTGGACTTTTGGGATACGTGTACTTCCGCCCACCAGTATAACTTCATTGATCTCGGAGGTGTTCATACCTGCATCTTTCAATGCCTGTTCACAAGGCTTAAGACATCGTGCAAATAAAGAATCGGCAAGCTGTTCAAATTTTGCACGGGTCAGTTTTTTCACCAGGTGTTTAGGAACACCATCCACCGCAGTGATATAAGGAAGATTGATTTCGGTTTCACTGGAAGAAGACAATTCTACCTTAGCTTTTTCTGATGCTTCTTTCAAACGCTGAAGCGCCATTGGATCTTTACGGAGGTCAACATTTTCTTCGGCTTTAAATTCATTCGCCAGCCAATCCATTACCACTTTGTCAAAATCATCCCCGCCAAGGTGCGTATCACCGTTAGTACTCTTTACTTCAAATACCCCTTCTCCAAGTTCCAGGATAGATACATCAAATGTGCCGCCTCCAAGGTCAAACACGGCGATCTTCATATCCTGGGACTTCTTGTCCAACCCATAGGCCAACGCTGCCGCAGTGGGTTCATTTACAATTCTGCGAACGGTAAGACCGGCAATTTCACCCGCCTCTTTCGTTGCCTGACGCTGTGCATCGTTAAAATAAGCAGGAACGGTGATCACCGCTTCCGTTACTTCCTGGCCCAGATAATCTTCCGCTGTTTTCTTCATTTTCTGAAGAACCATAGCAGATATTTCCTGCGGAGTGTAAGGACGGCCATCTATGTCAATACGTACGGTATTATTGTCACCTTTTACCACTTTATAGCTCCAATGGCTGATTTCTTCTGTTACCTCGTCAAACCGACGACCCATAAACCGCTTAACGGAAGAAATGGTATTCTGCGGGTTGGTAATGGCTTGTCTTTTAGCAGGATCTCCCACTTTGCGTTCGCCGTTTTTAAGAAAAGCCACAACAGACGGGGTTGTGCGGCGTCCCTCGTCATTAGCGATCACAACGGGTTCGTTGCCTTCCATTACGGATACACAACTGTTGGTGGTTCCCAGGTCTATTCCTATTATTTTTGCCATGTAAAAAAGAATTTAATGTTCACTGTTGATTAACAATGATTATGCCGTGCCGTATAAAGTGCAAAATTGTCAGACGCGACCGGCGCCATCGGCCTTAAACGTGAACTTTTTCTGGGTTATATAGCTAAACGACACTACAATCACCGTAGTCAGTATTTTAGAAACCGTGGGATAAATATGGAAATGCTCCACGAATAATTTGATAAAAATATAGTTGAGCAATACGCAAACCACTACCAGCAGAAAATAACGGAACAGCTGTACCCGGCCTTTAAGAATGGAATCAGGAAAAACAATAAAGCGGTTAAGCAGGTATCCTGTTGGAAAACTAACCGCAAAGGAGATCATAAAGGCTCCGATATGCGGACTTACCGGCCCTAATAGCTGAGTATATATCACCTGCTTATCCAGGATAAAATTATAGGCTATAAAATAAAGAAAAATGTCGAGCACGGTATTACCTCCCCCGCATACTGCATACCGGAACGTTTGTATGGGCATCAGCTTCTTGAAAGGCGTATAGAAGTAATCAATGATGGAAAGAAGTAGTAACCTGAACATTTCTGCAAAAATAAGCAACCAAACGCATGATTTCAATCAACTAAACACTAAGGGCAATTATTATATATGTAATTAGTTCATATTTGTCTTCTATTACCCCCTCAACCCTGTAAAAAGCCGCACATAATATGGGCGGCTTTTTCATTAATTGCATTGTGTTACTTTTGCGGTCTTAAGATTCAACATGGGCATTGTTTTCCTTTTGCAACAGGCGGTTTCCGTAGAAATTAACAAACTGTATTCTCTCAGCCTTAAGCCAGAGCAGGTGCAGGTGAGTGAGACAAAGTCTGAGTTTGAAGGCGATTACACCGTTGTCTTATTTGGCCTGGTTAAGGAATTGAAGAAATCACCTGAGGTAATTGGGAACGCGCTGGGAGAAAATGTAAAAATAACCTGCTCTGAAATTATTTCCGGTTATAATGTCATAAAAGGATTTTTAAACTTCACTATTTCTGATCGGTTCTGGGTAAATTTTGTAAACCGTAATTTTTCAGACGGAAAATATGGCCAGCATCCGCGGACCGGAAAAAAGGTGATGGTGGAGTACTCTTCCCCCAATACGAATAAGCCTATTCACCTCGGACACCTCAGAAATAATTTTCTTGGCTGGAGCATTGCGGAGATCTTTAAGAAAAATGGATATGAGGTAAAAAAGACAAGCATTGCAAACGACCGGGGCATTCACATCTGCAAAAGCATGGTGGCCTGGGAGCTTTTTGCGTATGGTGCCACTCCGGAATCTACAGGCCTCAAAGGCGATCACCTGGTAGGCGATTATTATGTAAAATTCGGGGAGGCGCATAAAACGCAGGTGGCCGAACTCGTTGCCGCCGGTATGAACGAAGAGCAGGCTTCTGCCCAGGCCCCGATTATGAAAGCTGCGCAGCAAATGCTGGTGGATTGGGAAGCTGGAAAGCCGGATGTCATTCACTTATGGACAACAATGAATGGATGGGTATATAAGGGGTGGGAAGAAACCTATAAGGCCATTGGAAGTGATTTTGATAAAAATTATTATGAAAGTGAAGTATACCTTCTGGGGAAAGAAATGGTGGAAGAAGGATTGAAAAAAGGGGTGTTTTATAAAAAGGAGGACAGCAGTGTATGGATCGATCTGACAGCAGACGGACTGGACGAGAAAATAGTAAGGCGAAAGGATGGCACCGCAGTATATATAACCCAGGACATCGGCCTGGTGGAGCTTAAGCAAAAAGAATTTGATGCATCGCTCAGCCTGTACGTAGTAGGAAATGAACAGGATTATCATTTTAAAGTATTAAAATTAATTGCCCGGAAATTAGGCATAAAGGGAGCAGACGGAATACATCATCTGAGTTATGGAATGGTGGAGTTGCCGTCGGGTAGAATGAAAACCCGCGAGGGTACCGTGGTAGATGCGGATGAGATCGTAAAGGAAATGAAAACGATTTCAGCGAAACATACCCTGGAACTGGGTAAAGTAAAAGATTTTAACGAAACGGAATTATTGGAATTATATACCACCCTGGGATTAGGCGCTCTTAAATTCTTTTTATTGAGGATTGATCCGAAACGAAAGATGGTGTTCAATCCTGAAGAATCTATCGACTTCCACGGGTTTACAGGACCCTTCATTCAATATACCTATGCCAGAACAAAATCAATTCTGAGGCGGCTTTCTCCCGGGGATCCCTTTTTTACTTTGGAGCCGGAAACGGATATAGAATTGTCCAGTATGCTTTTACCAGCTGAAAAAAAGGTCATTACCGAACTGGAGAAATTTCCATTAATGATCTCAGAGGCCGCAGAGGAGATGAATCCTTCCGTGCTGGCAGCGTATGTGTTCCGCCTGTCGCAGGCCTTCAATTTTTTGCTGACCGAGTTAAAGATTCTTACTGCGGAAACGGAGGAAAAAAGACTATTCAGGCTTCGGATCGCTTTGTTCACAGCCAGTACTATCCGGTCCTGCATGGGATTATTAGGAATCCAGGTACCGGAAAGAATGTAATACTTTGTTTATTCTATGACGCATCCTACGCAACCAATCTTACACCATCCCGTATAATCATACTAAACAATCCGGTTTAATTATCGGAAATTGGTAAGTCCATTAATATCAACTGATCATTGGATAATCTGCGTAACAGTATAGACGCCTGTGTAAAGAACAATAGTGCACAACAGAAACTGGTGTATGAGCGGTTCTATGGGTATGCGCTGAAGATCGTATTCCGGTACATTTACAGGTATGACCGGGCGGTAGATGTGGTTAATGATGGATTTGTAAAGATCTTCCGCAACATGGTGAAATTCACATCAGACGACACTATCAGCACGGAGCAGCGTTTTATGGGTTGGATCAAAAAAATTATGATCAATTCTGCCATTGACGAACTCAGAAAGCACCATATGATTTCGGAGATAGGTGGGATACCCGATCATGTATGGGACGTTCCGGATACATCACAGATGCCTGACCATTCTCTTTTATACAAAGAGCTGATCAGCATTGTCAAAGAGTTGCCGCCTGCTTACAGGGCCGTTTTTAACATGATCGTACTGGATGGAATGAGTCATCAGGAGGTAGCGGATAGTCTGAGAATATCAGTGGGTACTTCCAAGTCAAATTTATCAAGGGCCCGAACTTTATTACAAAAACATATTAAAGACCGGGAGGCGTCTGAGATATGCAGTATATAGATAACGATATGGATGATGTGTTTAAAAAAGCCGGGGAAGAATATCCCTTGCGCACGGAAGGTGCTGACTGGGATGCCGTCCTTTTCAAAATGAACAGTGCAACGGAGACAGCACGGGCATCATCTTTCCGAAAATTAAACCGGAATTATTTTTGGCTGCTCTTATTGCTTTTAATTCCGCTTGGATACTGTTTGAATGAGTATTACGGAAGAAGAGAGTTCTTTAAAACCGGTATTGAAGAATGGAATAACAGTTCAGCTGATGTTTCGGAAAAAAATAAGAAGAGCGGAAACAGTATATCGGATCTGCCGGTAGATCCGTTGCGGAATACAAAAGAGAAAACAGGTTTCCTTAATGAACTTGCTGTCCAGTCAAATAGAGGGTTCAAAAGCCTTGATCAAAAAAGTATGCATCCAGAATTGAAAAGCCTGGATCAGAAAGGCGTCCATCCGGAATTGAAAAGCCTGGATAAAAAAAGTATACATCCAGGATTGAATTTACCATATGCATTAACAGAACAGTCAACAGGGGAAGAATCAAAAAAAAATAAGGCAGACAATATTTCTTCTGTGCCCACAACCAGCAGCAATACACGGGAAGAGCAGGAATCTATACCAGTTGATTCTACCACTGCAATATACACGACTGAAGAAGTCACCCTTTCTTCCCGGAAAGGCAGGGATACAATAGCTGTAGGCAGGAAGTCTGAAAAGAAACGACGTGAAAAAATAAAAAATAAAATTAAAGGTTTTTACCTCGGAATATTAATGGGTCCGGACTTCAGTACTATCCAATCCCAGAAATTCACCAGCATGGGCTACAGTGCAGGCCTGCTTGCAGGATACAGGATAAATAAACATTGGGCAGTAGAGGCAGGAGCAATATGGGATAGAAAAAAATATTACACGGATGGAAAATACTTTGATAAATCAGGTGCAAATATCCCTCCAAATGTAATGGTGCATTACCTCAATGGAGTATGTGAGATGTTCGAATTTCCGGTAGTGGTGAGATACAATATAAATCTCCAAAAAAATTTATTATTTGCTACTGCAGGGCTCACTTCTTATATAATGAGGAAAGAAAGTTACAGATACGGAGCGATGTCAAACGGTTCCTATTACGAAGGATACCGATCTTATAAGCGATCAGGCAATACTTTGTTTGCAAATATGCATATGAGTGCAGGATATGACTACGGACTCTCAGCCAACTGGTCGGTGCGGGTTGAACCTTATATAAATTTGCCACTTAAAAATATTGGTGTGGGGAAAATGCCTATCTCCAGCAAAGGAGTGTATATCGGCATTACCCGTGCCATCAAATAACCTAAAATATATATAATGAAAAAATTAAATACCCTGGCAGGCTGCCTGGCAATTATAGCCCTGTCTTGTTCCAAAAAAAGCGAAGACATCATCACTCCTCCCCCCACTGGTGGTTCCTGTGATACTGTTAATATGAAATACGCCGCAAATGTAACGCCGATACTACAGGCAAACTGCTACAGTTGTCATGGAACTTCTTCCAATGGTGGCAGCAACGGTGTTATTCTGGAAGGATACAGCAATTTAAAAATAAAAGCAGACAACGGGCAGCTGATTGGAGTAATTGCACATGCCGATGGATTTTCTGCCATGCCGCAGGGAAGAGCGAAACTATCGGACTGTAATATCAACATTATCCGGTCCTGGATTAATAACGGAACAAAAAATAACTAAACCCCATGAGGAAGATTGTTTCCCTAATACTGCTGGTGATTGCCTGCACAACCGTCAGGGGTCAATTGTATTCTACTGCCTCCGGAGAAATCAGTTTTCACTCGCATACGTTTCTGGAAGATATAGATGCAGTGAACAAAAATGTTTCTGCTATCATCGATCCTTTAAAGAAAAATATTGCCTTCACTATGAAGATAAAAGGATTTGAATTCAAAAGAAAACTGATGCAGGAGCACTTTAATGAAAATTACCTGGAAAGCGACAAATACCCTGTATCCACATTCACCGGAAGTTATTCCGGCGAAATGATCGCGGACAAAGAAGGCGCGTATCCGGTAATCGTTAAAGGGAACCTGACCATACACGGCGTCGCCAAACCTGTTGTCATTCCTGGAACACTTACAGTAAAAAATGGCAGCATCACGGCAATAAGCTCTTTTAAACTCAATCCGGCGGATTATAATATCTCCGTTCCATTTATTGTAAGGGATAAGATTGAAAAGGAAAATACAGTAAACGTCCATATCGAATTTAAACCAACCAAATAAGTATGTTTCGAAAATTAATTGCATTAGGCATTGTCTTAATTCATTTTTCAGCCGGGGCACAGGATAGTTTACTGAGCCTGCTGAAAGTTGCTTCGCTGCCATCGAACGCTTTTATCAGCGCAACCTTCAAAGCAACTCATATTGTAAATACTCAAACCGTTGAGTCGCCCGCGAAAGGAGATTTAAATTTTATCATCATGCACCGGTTTGGAAAAATCAATGACGGTTCCTATAATTTTTTTGGGCTTGACAATGCCACTCTTCGGCTGGGGCTCGATTACGGAATCACAGACCGGCTGGCTGCTGGAATCGGGAGAAGCTCTCTCGAAAAAACGTTTGACGGATACCTGAAATACAAACTGCTTCGACAAACTGAAGAGGAGCGCATGCCCGTTAGTGTTAGTTTGTTAGGAGTGATCACCAATTATACATTAAAATTTGGTGGCAAACCCTACCTGAATGCAAAATACAGGACAACGTATGTTTCACAAGTGCTGATAGCGCGGAAAATTAACAGTAAAATTTCTTTACAGTTTGCACCTTCGTGGTTGCATTTTAATCTTGTTCCCACTATCAGGGATAATAATGATGTATTTGCGGCAACCGCCGGGGGCCGGTTAAAACTTACCAAACGCATGAGCATTACAGGAGAATATACGTACGTTCCTGACGGACAGCTGGAGTCACTCAACTCGAAAAATTCATTGTCGCTTGGGGTGGATATCGAAACGGGGGGGCATGTATTTCAGCTCATTTTCAGCAATTCACAGGGGATGACCGAACCGCAGTTTATTGGCCGCACACAAGGAAGCTGGGGGAAGGGAGATATTTATTTCGGATTTAATGTTTCCAGAAATTTTACTTTGAAGAAAAAATAATCCTCACAAATTACCACCCAGCTGCTGTCTTTTGTTTTTCAGAGAAGGATCCATTTCAATGGCTTTATCACAAAGCTGCTGCCCTTTTTGTTTATCTCCTTTTTTCTGGTACGCCAGCCCGATCATATACAACACTCCTGCATCATTCTTATCCAGTCCAAATTGCTGATCCCAGGTGTCGATTGCTTTCTGGTATTTGCCTCCGCTGAAATAAGCCTGTGCCAGCTGATACATTACTTCTTTATCCGATGGTTTTTTCTTACTCACTTCTTGTAATACCCCGGCAGCCTTATCGAATTGTTTGGTATTAAGATATGCGCTGGCAAGATTTTCGAGGTAATCGCTGGTCTTTTTATAGCCCCTGGCCCCCGCCAGCTCAATAAATAACAGAGACCGGGTATAATCGGGGATGGCATAATAAACCAATCCGCACTCATATATCCAGTTGGATTTTAAGGAATCCATTGAAATGGCTTTTTCAAGGAAAACGGCAGCCTGTTTATAATTGCTGATATCCAGATATGCTCTGCCTGCAAAGTAAGGTACCTGGGCATTGGTGGGTTCTTCTATTGCTGCGGCAGTGAAATGTTTGATTGCTTCCTCATAATTTTCTTCCTGATATTGTTTTTTTCCAAGTAAAAAGGAGGAGGATGACTGCGAATGAACGGCAGTAAAATTAACAGCAAAAAGTAAAATCAGCAGTGCTTTCATAAGGATGCGCGGATCTATTTTAGAACCAAAGCTCCCAACGGCGGAAGATGAACATTTATTTCATACTTCTTTTCTTTTTTATCCACAAGGGTATATTGAATATCGGGATTAAACACATCTCCCGTACCCCAGTACTGAATATCGTCGCTATTCAAAATTTCTTTCCAGCGTTTTTTACCCGTAGTATGAATTTTCCAGTCTGTTCTTGCTACCGGAGTGAGGTTAAGGATAACCAGCAGATCATCGTCCGGGTTTTTTCCTGATCTTTTGTAGACCACTACTGATTCGTTCCGATGGTCCAGGTCGATCCATTCAAAGCCTTCTTTCGAAAATTGCCGTTCGTACATAGCCGGTTCAGTTCTTAATAAATGGTTAAGGTCCCTGACAAAATTCTTCAATTTATTATGCGGCTCAAATTGAAGCAATTCCCAGGGAAGCTCTGTTTTATAATTCCATTCTGTTGTAGCTCCGAATTCATTGCCCATAAATAATAACTTTCCTCCGGGATGCGTAAACATATATGCATACATACAGCGCAGGTTTGCAAATTTTTGCCAGTCGTCACCAGGCATTTTAAATAACATGGGACTTTTGCCGTGCACGATCTCATCATGGCTGAGAGGCAGCATAAAATTTTCGTCATAGAAATACATCATGCTAAAGGAAAACTTATTCTGCAGCTCTTTGCGGAGGATCGGCTCTGTCTTAAAAAAATCAAGGGTATCGTGCATCCACCCCATCATCCATTTCATTCCAAATCCAAGACCTCCGCTGAATGTAGGCTGGCTGATGCCAGGCCAGTCTGTTGCTTCTTCGGCAATCATCTGCACATCCGGAAAATCACGATAAATGGTTTCATTAAGATTGCTGATAAATGCAATGGCTTCTAAATTCCCATTTCCGCCAAATTCGTTCGGTTCCCACTCTCCTTCTTCCCTTGAATAATTTAATTTGAGCATGGAGCTCACCGCATCCACACGCATTCCGTCTATATGAAACTGATCAAACCAAAACCTGGCACCAGATATTAAAAACGATTTAACTTCTCCTCTTTTGTAATTAAATATATAGCTGTTCCAGTCCGGATGAAATCCCTTGCGCATATCTGCGTACTCATAGGTATGATTTCCATCAAACATAAAAAGACCATGAGCATCGTAAGGAAAATGAGAAGGTACCCAGTCCAGAATAACTCCGATCTCCTCTTTGTGAAATGCGTCTATTAATTTCATGAATTGCTGGGGAGTACCAAAACGGGAAGTTGGTGCAAAGTATCCTGTTCCCTGGTAACCCCAGCTTCCGTCAAAAGGGTGTTCCATTACCGGCATCAGTTCTACATGGGTAAACTGCATTTCTTTCACATAGGCCACCAGGCGTTCTGCAAAAAATTCATAGGTGTTGTACAGCGTTTCATTGTTTTTATCCGGACGCATCCAGCTTGCAAGATGCACTTCATACACGCTCCAGGGTGCTTTAAGTGAATTGTGCTTCTTACGCCTCCTCATCCAGGAATGATCGTTCCACTCATGCGCCAGATCCCAGGTAATGGTAGCTGTAGCAGGACGGAGCTCCCAGAGATTACCATAGGGATCGCCTTTTTCCATTACGGCTCCCTCAAAACCATGGATATGGTATTTATACGCCTCTCCTTTTGAAATACCCGGGATGAACCCTTCCCATATACCAGAATTATCCTGACGCACATACAAAGGATGTGCATCAACAGACCATTGGTTAAAGCTTCCGATCACTGCTATATAAGTGGCGTTGGGGGCCCATACAGAAAAATAATACCCTTCCTTATTTAATACAGTGAGAGTATGCGAACCAAATAATTCATAAGCCCGGTACAAGGTCCCTTGCTGAAAATTTTTTATATCCTCGTCGGTAAACAACGAATAATTCCAGACAGCTTTAGTGGAATCAACAAAATGAATGTCCTCATATTTTTTTTCCGCACGTTTCATGTCAGATTATTTGAACTTCTTTTAATTTATCCTTTGCCGGATCATACACATAAATTACACTTACAGCTGCGCACAACATAAAAATTCCGGAAAGCACGAGTGCATATACCGGTTGATTGTTATAAATATTCTTAACGACCGGACCACCAACGATTCCATTTATAATTTGCGGGATAGTTATAAAAAAATTAAATATTCCCATGTAAATACCCATTTTTCCGGCAGGGATCGCTCCGGATAAAAGCACATAAGGCATAGAAAGAATACTGGCCCAGGCTATACCTATACAAGACATGGATAAGATCAGGAATTCTTTATTGGGAGCAAAATAAATGGAAAGAAGCCCGATACCTCCTATCAGCAGAGAAAAGGCATGTGTTTGTTTTCTGCCTATCCTGGAAGCAATTGCAGGCAGTGCAAGGGCGTATAAGGCGGAAACCAGATTGTATACACCAAATATTATTCCCGTCCAGCTCTGGGCTTCCCTGTACATTCCTGAACTCTTATCCGTTACCGGCAATTTAAAGATATGCGTTGCTATCGTATCTGTTGTGTAAACCCACATTCCAAAAAGTGCAAACCAACTGAAAAACTGCACGAGTCCTAATTGTTTCATCGTAACCGGCATCTTCGCAAAATCACTGAAAATTGATTTCAATCCTTCTGCACTATGATTTATGCTGCCATGATAACGGGAATATTCCTGGGGATTGTATTCTTTGGTTTTAAATACGGTCCATAAAATACTGATGATAAAGATGGCTGCGCCGATATAAAAAGCATACTTCACGTTATTGCCCACCACACCTGGAGGCGCATTCTGGGCTATCCCAAACCATTCGTGCAGGATATAAGGCAGCCAGGAACCGGCTACAGCTCCTACGCCGATCAGAAAGGTCTGTATAGAGAAGCCCAGTGTTCTTTGACTGTCCGGTAAATTATCGGCCACCAGTGCCCGGAAAGGTTCCATTGCCAGGTTAAAACAAGCGTCCATTACCATTAGAAAACCCGCTCCTATAAGTACCAACGGTGCTATGCTTCCTAAAATAGCAGCATTGGGCATCAGCACGAGTGCACTGGCTGACAATATAGCTCCGGCAAGAAAATACGGCTTTCTCCTGCCCAGCCTGTTCCATGTCCGGTCGCTATAGTATCCAACGAGCGGCTGTACGATCATTCCGATAAGTGGTGCAGCTATCCAAAACCAGGAAAGATGTTCGACATCCGCTCCGTAATTTCGCAGAATGCCGCTTGCATTGGAATTCTGCAATGCGAAACCGAACTGGATACCAAGAAATCCTACACTCATATTTACGATCTGAGTCACGGAAAGCCGTGGCCTGGGAATCAATCGCTGAGCGCTGGAAGAGCCGGATACAGTACTGGTTGACATATAATTTATATAACGAAGCCATTAGGTACGATGGCACCTTTTTTAATCACTACAATACCTTCTTTGACCGTATACAGTGGATGGTCTGTATTTTCCAGATGCGGACCACCATTGATCTGCACGTCATCCCCAATACGGCTGTTCTTATCCACCAGTGCATTTTTTATAAAACACCGGTTACCGATGCCCACATTCGGAATGCCATGATGGTGTGCGTCGTCAATTTCTTCAATGGTCTCAAAATAATCATTACCCATCAGGTAGGAGCTTATGATGGTAGATCCGTACCCTATACGGGACCGGATACCGATCACACTATTTTCTATCCTCGCTGCATTGATGATGCAACCCTCCGCAATCAGTGCTTTTTCCAGTGTGGTACCGCTCACTTTTGCAGGAGGAAGCATGCGTGCACGGGTATAAATGGTCCTGGTATTATCGAACAGGTTAAAATCAGGGACTTCTTTTGTTAAGCCCAGATTGGCTTCGTAGAAGGAATAAATATTTCCGATGTCCGTCCAGTATCCGTCGTATTGAAAACTGGCTACCTTATATTTTGAAAGTGACTGCGGAATAATTTCTTTACCGAAGTCAGTACCGTCCTTAAATTCATTTTCCAACAAATCGAACATCAGTTGCCTGTTGAAAATATAGATGCCCATAGAGGCCAGCCAGTGTTTGCCGGCGTGCTGCATTTCGGGTCCGGTATCACTTTTCCACGCATTCAGCAATTCCTCGCCTTTCGGTTTTTCAATAAATGACGTAATAAATCCATCTTCATTTTTCTTTAATATGCCAAAATCCGGAGCTTCGCGCTCCACTACCGGAATAGTCGCTATCGAAATGTCTGCACCACTATCAACATGGTTCTTTACCATGGCCATAAAATCCATCTGGTACAACTGATCGCCGGATAAAATAAGGACATATTCACTGGGAAATGTTTTTATATGTCTTAAGCTCTGCCGTACAGCATCAGCTGTTCCCTGATACCAGGCAGGATTATCAGGGGTCTGTTCAGCTGCAAGAATATCCACAAAAGCAGAACTGAAGGCACTAAAATGATAGGTGTTCTTAATATGCCTGTTCAGAGAAGCTGAATTAAATTGGGTAAGCACAAACATTCTGCTGATACCCGAATTCAGACAGTTGGAAATAGGAATATCCACCAATCTGTATTTCCCTGCTATTGGCACTGCTGGCTTGGAACGGCTTGCGGTTAACGGATACAATCTGGTACCCGCTCCTCCTCCCAATATGACCGCTAAAATAGAATTTGACATAGACAATCCGTTTAATGATTAGATTATTAATTGTTCGTATACCTGAATATATTTTTCTGTACTTGTTTGCCAGTCGAAATCCAACTCCATCACTTGTTCTCTGATGCTGTTCAGTCTTTTCTTATCCCTGTATAATTCAACAGCTCTCCAGATCCCATGGCAGATATCTCCTGTTTCCGTATAGTCGAAACAGATTCCGTAACCATTGATATCTTCAAAATCGATCACCGTATCTTTTAATCCTCCGGTACTTCTAACTACAGGAACAGTTCCATAACGCATAGCATACAACTGGTTAAGGCCACAGGGTTCTACCCTGGAAGGCATCAGTAAAAAATCTGAGCCGGCATAGATCTGGTGGCTGAGTGTTTCATTGTATCCTATATATGCACTGTAATCTCCTGCATATTGCCCCGAGAAATGGAGCAGCTGCTGTTCCACCTCTTTATTTCCGCTTCCCAGCACCAAAAAGTTCATTCTTTTTCCGATATAACGGAATGACTGCGATATGACCGCCGGCAAAAGATCTGCTCCCTTCTCCCCTACAAGACGGCCAATAAAAGAAACAAGCGGTTTTTGAAAATCCAAGTTAAACCGTTCACACAAAAGTATTTTATTTTTCGCCTTTCCTTCAAGTGCATCCGGTACGCCATAGTGATCGGTCAGGTAACTATCCGTTTGAGGGTCCCATACTTTACTGTCGATCCCGTTTAATATACCTACACATTTCCCTTTTTCAAATTCGAACAAAGATTCCAGGCCGTTGCTGCTGTATTTTAGCTCATTGAGGTAATTGGGACTGACCGTAGTTACTGCTGATGCACATTTGATGCCACTGGCCAGGGGATTGATCATGTTATTCCAATCCAGCTTTCCCCAGTTCCACATTTCCCAGGGCGGAAGGTAAGTGCTTTTATCCCATCCCATCCAACCCTGGTACTCGGCATTGTGAATGGTAAGCACGATCGGGATCTTGCGGAGCGGTGTATATTTATGGCAATTACCGGTCATAAAAGGAATCAGGGCAGTATGATGATCGTGTACATGAATTATATCGGGATGCCGTTCCCAGGCAGTCACCCAATCGAGCACTGCAATTTGAAAAGCGGTGAACCGTTCTGTATCGTCCTCATAACCATAGATCTTTTCCCGGTCGAGCAGGCCATTGATGTCTATTAAGTACAGATCAAATCCAAGTTCATTGGAAGATTCCCTTATTACGGTAAATTCAAACCATCTGCTGCCCAGATTGGTAAATCCTTTATGCACCACATCCCACTGATGACCGTACAAAAACGTTGTTCTGTACATAGGCATTACCACTTTTGCGCTATGGCCTGCACGGGTCAGGTAGATAGGTAAAGCACCCACTACATCCCCCAGGCCACCGGCTTTCGCAACGGGATAACATTCTGCACTGACATGTAAAATCTCCATAGTTATACGTTTCAATTTAGGAAGGATTTAGAAACTTTCAGCATCAATTAAAAATTTTTAGCCTCGGGATTGTTTCCTACATTCATCATTAAATCAAAATTGCCAGCCTTATGGAGCAGCAGACGAAATGGTCTCAGTTCGGCACTCTTATTACTGTATTTTTTTTCTGGGGATTCGTTGCTGCATCCAACGGTATTTTTATCCCTTTTTGTAAAACCCATTTTCATCTGGACCAGTTCGAATCACAGCTGGTTGACGCCGCCTATTACGGCGCATATTTTTTCGGGTCACTGATTCTTTATATTTTATCCTCCGTGAGCGGAATAGATATTCTGAATAAAATAGGGTATAAAAACGGGATTATTTACGGCTTGCTGATCTCGGTGCTGGGTGCACTCGGTATGGCCTTTATTTCCACTTCGGAAACGGCTACATTTACGCAGGTGCTGATCGCCTTCTTCACGATTGCTCTCGGGTTTTCCCTTCAGCAGACTGCGGCACAACCTTTCGCTATTGCTATGGGGTCTGAATCGACCGGAGCACACCGTCTCAATCTTGCAGGAGGTATTAATTCTATCGGAACATTGCTCGGACCCCTGGTGGTCAGCATCGTTTTATTCGGCGGGTTAAAAGACGATAATAAACTTGCGACACTTGGAAATATTAAAACACTTTATTTAATTCTGGCCGGGTTGTTCACCTTCGTGGCTGTGTTTTTTGCGGTGTCAAAATTACCCCGGGTAACCAGCAATGAAAAAATTGAAAAAAGCCCTAAAGCACTTCTATCCCTTGTTATCATCGGCATCCCTACATTCGTTCTGATCTTTATGAATAAATGGGTAGTTCAGCATTTTGGTGAAAATGCCAAAGGATATCTTGTCATACTTACCCTGGTTGTTACACTGGGTGTGCTTTGCTATGCCCTGGTCTCTTCGAAACGCGATAAGACCGGCTGGGGCGCAATGCAATATCCACAGCTTACCCTTGGCATGATCGGACTGTTCATTTACGTGGGAGTGGAAGTGACTATTCAAAGTAATATGGGTGCATTGTTAAAACTTCCTGCCTTTGGTGGGTTAAGTGAGAAATACATCTCCCAATACATTTCATTATTCTGGGGCAGTATGATGATTGGCAGGCTTACCGCTTCTATCTCTCTGTTGAATCTTTCCAAACAGACTAAAAGATTGCTTACGGGTATCATTCCATTTGTAGCTTTTGCGTTGATCCTCGTTGTTAATGTACTCCGGGGCAGTGAAGTTGGAAACCTGTATGCGTATGGTATTTGTATCGTGTTCCTGATTGCGGCATTGATTTATGCCAATGAAAAACCGGTAACCATGTTGCTGACGGTTTCTGTAATGGCTACCATCGCCATGGTGATCGGACTGTTTACCGAAGGCAATATTGCCCGTTTTGCTTTCATTAGCGGTGGATTGTTCACCTCGGTGATGTGGCCCTGTATCTTCTCCCTTGCTGTTGCAGGGATCGGAAAATATACCAGTCAGGGTTCCGCGTTCCTGATCATGATGATTCTTGGAGGAGCCATTATACCTCCGCTGCAGGGTGCGGTCTGTGACCTGGACAGAACTCATCCAGAAGGAATATTGAATACACCTTACACTCATTTTTCCTATATCGTACCTGCAATTTGTTTTGCATATCTTGCGTTTCATGCGCTGAAATCAAAAAAGGTTCTTCAGTCACAGGGAATTGATTTTGACCGGCAAATTAGTGGAGGACATTAAGTTAAGAATACCAATGGCTACATCAGCAACATCGTTACAACAGTTAGCAGTCGGAATAGATATCGGAGGCACCGGAACCAAGTTTGGCATCGTTGACCGAAACGGTAATATTTTATTTTCCAGTGAAATATCTTCCCGTACTCATTCAGAAGTGGAAGATTTTATTGAAGAATTGCACTCGAACCTCTACACCATGATTGAAACCGCCGGTGGTCCCGGACGGATAAGAGGTATTGGAGTAGGCGTTCCGAATGGAAATTTTTACACCGGCACAGTAGAATACGCACCGAACCTGCCCTGGAAAGGCATCATTCCGTTTGCCAAGCTGATGGAGAATAAATTTAAGCTTCCTGTTACCCTTACCAACGATGCAAATGCTGCCGCTATAGGAGAAATGATGTACGGAGCGGCTAAAGGAATGAAAGACTTTATTATGATCACCCTGGGCACAGGAGTGGGCAGTGGTATCGTGGCCAATGGCATGTTGATCTACGGGCACGACGGTTTTGCCGGAGAACTGGGCCACACGATCATAATACCAAACGGAAGACTTCATGAAGGTACCGGCAAACACGGATCGCTGGAAAGTTATGCTTCAGCAACCGGCGTTCGTCTGACCGCTATTGAAATGCTGGCAAAAACTACGGAACCCAGCCTGTTGCAAAAAGTACCGCTGGAAACTATAGATTCTAAAAAAGTATTCGAAGCAGCAAAAGCCGGAGACAAACTTGCCAAAGAAATATTTGATTTTACAGGCCAGATCCTGGGTCTCTCCCTGGCCAACTTTGTAATGTTCTCCAGTCCGGAAGCCATCATTCTTTTCGGTGGGCTTACCAAGGCCGGAGATCTTCTTTTGAAACCTACCAGAGAGCACATGGAGGCTAATCTGATTCAGGTATTTCAGAATAAGGTGAAAATACTGGTGAGCCATCTGAAAGAAGCAGATGCCGCTATTCTGGGAGCAAGCGCACTGGTATGGGATCAGAAAACATCCTGACGGGCGTACCAATTATCAAACATTTTACCAATTCTTTCAAAACTGTATAAACGCATCGCGCGGTCGGACAGTTGCGCAGACTGAAAAGAGCTGTGCTGTTGCATCATCTTTTTCATACACGCAGATAAGGCCACAGGATTGTTTGGCGGCACAAAATATCCGGTGTCATTTTCAACAACGATCTCACGGAGTACAGGTATATCACTAACAATTACCGGCACACCCGATGCCAGTGCTTCAATAATTACACAACCAAATGTTTCGAACCGGGAATAAAGGACCAATGCATCACTCAACGCCAATTCCGGAGCCAGCAAGGCCTGAGGTTGCTGTTTTTTAAAAAAGACCCGGTCCTGCACCTGGTATTTTTCCGAAAGAAGCTTTACCTGCTCTTCCTCCGGAACAAATAAAATAAATTCGAACGGCTGTGTACTGCTTTTTTTCAGGAGGCCAATAGCTTCGAATAACTGTTCAGGATTTTTTTGGTAGTTAAGGTCAGAAATATGAATAAACCGGAAAGTATTCCTTTTTTTCGCGGATGGGAAAAATAAACCCGTATCTACTACGTTGGGAATGACAATGGGTATAGGAATACTAAAACGATGAGCCAATACCGCAGCAAGCGCCTCGCTGACGGCGCTGCATCCGGACGCATGCCGATAGATCAGCTTCGTCAGTTGCCTTTGGAATACACCCATTTTTTCATAGGCTGGTTTTGCATCAGGCATAAATGCAGACCAATGTTCGGTAATCACGTACTTAAGCCGGTACTTCCATTTACAGTATACAGCCAGTAAGCCTGCTCTCCAGCACACCTGAACATGAATCAGATCGGGCTTTCCATTATTTTGAATATACTCCCCAATCATCCTTACCATAAAAAGAAAGTATCGGATCGGAGCAATAATTGATCCGATGACCGGTATTCGACTTATTGGTTTATAATAAAAAATAAATGCGGAGCAATTTTCATTATACTGAATTTTATCTGTAAAACTTTTTTCGTGCTGGTTTGTCTTAATACTACACAATACCGTTATTTTATTATAAGCAGAGGCGGATTTTGCATGCCTTTCAATAAAATCACCCGATAGCGGTTGCTGATTGTGGGGATACCAGCTTGCCAACCAAAGGATATTTCTCATGAAGAATTATTTAGCGAGGATCATCATTGAATAACCACCCCATAGTTTAACGCTGATATTTTTGTTAATAGCATAAGATAATTTCCGGAGTATTTTTTTTATTTTTCCTTTTAATGAAACGTCCAGACCTCTGTCAGAAAGAGAAGCGGAATATTCCCAATCAATAATACTATATCCCGAATCCTTCAGCATCCACTCCGCCATTTCTTTACTAAAGTAATGAATATGTCCAACGCCCTCGCGTTGCTGCAGCAGCACATGAGGTTTCAGGATTGTTCGCCATGAAATATCAAGAGGAATATGAAAAATAAAATAGTCACTTTTATTTCTTAGCTGACCAAGCATGGAATAGTAATCCTTTACATGCTCAAATACGTCTATCACCAGCAAAAGATTAGTGTGATAATTATCATTTTGCAGGATATCCTCTTCATAAAAATTAATCTTTGCCGAGTTTATTTTATTGGCAAGGACTATTGCCTGAGGAGAAATATCATATCCTTTTAATTTAAAAATGGCGTTCTCCCTGGCAAGTATTTCCAGTATTCCACCGGCGCCACATCCTACTTCAATCACTTCTTCTGGCTGAATACCATTTCGGTTTAAGAGCTTCAGGATAAAACCTGTTTTATAGGCTGCATCTTCCCTTCCCCAGCTGGGATTCAGTTTAAGATATGTTCCGTCCGTATATCTGTTGTCTGCCATGCCTATCTTTTAATGCTGGCGATGATGTCCAGGATCTCTCTCCGGTTTAAAGTAAACAATTTTTTTAATGAACTGTTGAACTCCTTTGCAAAGCTGGTAAAAACATAGCCTTGAAATACCATATAACCTGCACTGCTAACCAGGGCAGCAGCATAAATGCCATACTTGGGAATGAAGATCAGGTCGCCGGTTAAGATCACTACCAATGCCAGCAAAGAACCTTTAATATTTACACCGATCCGGTTATGGGCAGAGAAATATGCTGTATAGGGATATAGGGAGGATATGGCCAGAATTCCGGGTATCAGCAACAGATAAGGAAGGTACATCTGACCAAAACTTTCGCCAAATAGCCAGGGAAATATCCACTTACCGGCAACCGCCAGCATACCCAGCGGCACCACATACACAATTAGTATCAAAATAGAAAGGGTTTTTATCCGATCAGCAACAGCACCTCTTAATCCACCGGCGATGACTGGAAATAAAACAGATGCGATCATTGATGGAATAATAAAAAAGACCTGCGCGATCCTTGACACCTGGATATAGTTTCCCAGTTCATTTGCCGTACAGTATTGTTTTACAAAAAAATAATCCAGGCGGCTTATGAGCAGAAAAAGCAAATTGGCTATAAATGCAAAAGACGAATACCGGAATATATTTTTGAGGGCTGCTCTGGAAATTTGTAAGGAAGGAACCATTTTCTGCGTGATGGAAATAAGAGCAAAAAGCAATACGCCATGAACCAAAAATGAATAAAAATAAAAAGATATAAAATGTTCTTTCCACCCCCCCGAGTTCATTGCAACCAGCACCAGGATTAAAACGGTATTTACAACAACTGCCAGAAAACCCGGCAACACAAATTTATATTTGGCATAACTGAACGCGTTGCCAAAAGAAATCAACATATTTCCAAGAATATAGGCCAGGGGATAGCTGAACGGATAATCGGTATTGCTATTCGTTGTTGCACCAATCAACAGGAGAAATCCTAAAGCAATACCGGAGGATACTACACTCCAAACAAAAGACAGGGTGAACAATGCATTTTCCTTACCTCCCCCTTTTGCAGTATAATATCCTGTGCCTGACTCCAGACTGAATCCAGCAACCTGTGTAATAAGTGTAAAAATGGTAAAGATATAAAATACGTTCCCACTACCGGAAGCTGCATAATACCTGGAAAAAAGAATATTAAGAATAAGTGCTGCGATAACGGCTAATGTCCGCCAAAGCATGTGCTGATAGAATAAGGGTTTTATTTTAACAGTTATTTTTTTAGCGCTTTAATAATCTGTATAAATTCTTCAGCGGCCAGGGACGCTCCACCTACTAATCCGCCATCAACATCTTCGCAGGCAAATAATTCTGCGGCATTGCTTGCTTTAACGCTTCCCCCATAGAGCACCGGTATTTTCGCAGCAAGGTCGGCACCATATTTTTTAGCGATCACAGAACGGATAAATGCCTGAATTTCCTGCGCCTGCCCTGTAGAAGCTGTTTTGCCGGTTCCAATTGCCCAGATAGGTTCATAGGCAATGATGAGCCTGGCAAATACTTCCGGGGACAAATGAAAAAGTGATTCCGTTAATTGAGCTTCCACATGATGGTTTTGTCCTTCGGCTTCCCGTACAACCAACGATTCCCCGCAACAAAAAATGGGGGAAATATCAAATTTGAAGCTTATATCTACTTTTTCTGCAAGCTCAGCGTTGGTTTCATGAAAGTATTCTCTTCTTTCACTGTGCCCGATAATACAATATTTTATGCCAGCAGACTTTAGCATTTCAGCAGACACCTCACCTGTATAGGCACCCGAAGCTTTGAAATGAAGATTCTGAGCGGCGATATAATAATTCTTTTCGTTTGCAATAATGCTTTTAGACATGATCAGAAACGGAAAAGGAACTGCAAAGATCACTTCCTGATGGTCTTTCAAATTGATTTTTCCCTGCAACACATTATT
>JAYUXA010000216.1:0-6572 GCA_043753245.1 Chitinophagaceae bacterium | reverse complement strand
GGAGTATACAAAAAGAAAGAGGAATTCGTTCCTACGGAAACGACCATATTGGAGAACGGAGAATTTTATGTAGCCGATGGTTATGGGTCGCAATACATTATTCATTATGATGCAAATGGAAAGATCAGGCATTTTTTTGGAGGCAGGGGCGATAAAACAGAAAACCTCGATAATGCACACGGCATTACTGTCGATAAACGAAAAGGAGACGCGGATCTGCTGATCACCGACCGGACCCGTAATTGTTTTAAGCGTTTTTCAATGGATGGAAAATTAAAGGAAGTGATCAGCCTTCCTGGCGCATGCGTTTGCCGGCCCGTAATTCACGGCGATCATTTGTATGCGGCGGTATTGCGGTCTCCGGATATGAACAACGATAAGAGCGGGTTTGTCACTATCCTGGATAAAGATAATAAAGTTGTCTCCAATATCGGTGGAACAAAGCCGGAATATATAAACGGAACGCTTTCGTTAATGGCGCAGGCAGAAAAGATTTTCGAGTATCCCCATGATGTATGCGTAGACGATGACGGCAATCTGTATGTGGCACAATGGGCTTCCGGCAAAGTCTATCCGTATAAATTTACCAGGGTTTAATATGGGTGATAATAGTCTGAAATTATAGCATCTCCGTTAATGCAGGTATGCAGCACGTCTTAATCAGATTACCGGATTATTGCTGCAGGAAATTTAAATGGCTGCTGTGCAGGATAGCGGGATCCGCTACAGACAGGCATCGCGCAGCATTTTCATATACGCCGTTCCCTTACTTCGCGCAAAATCGATATTCCGTTGCGGGATATTCTGCGGATCAGGATATTGCAGCAATACTTCTGTAATACGTGCTTCACGCAACAAAT
Organism: Chitinophagaceae bacterium; assembly: GCA_043753245.1. Taxonomy (GTDB): domain Bacteria; phylum Bacteroidota; class Bacteroidia; order Chitinophagales; family Chitinophagaceae; genus Flavitalea. Next base: position 5,712 of record JAYUXA010000216.1, on the reverse strand, counting down.
GCAGCATGGGATAAACAGACCTGTTTGTGAAATTGGCGGCATCCGATTCCGGTGCCCCTGCAAAACTATACAGTGGATGAAAACCGGCTACCTGATAAATGCCCTCATATCCTTCTATTTTTAAAAGTTTCTCTGCAAGGTTAACCAGATCGAGATAATCTTCAAAGCGGGCGTAGGCATTTGGTAGGATAATAAAACTGGTTTCTATAGAAGCAAAATGATCGAGCCGGAGGCACTCCTTTAAAAAAGATTGCAAAACCAATGCCGGAGTAGTATCATAACTGACATGGTATTGGATCGTTTCCTGTTTCAGCGGCCTTGCAGCAAAAGGACAGAAATTACATCCTACAACCACATCACTGATCCATTTTTTTGTATGCTGAATGACTAATTCTTCGTTATCCAGATGATTGATTTTATACCTAAAAATAAGCGATAATAGCTTTAAAAAATAGTTATTGCATTCCTGCTGCCGGCAGGAGGTGTCTTAATGATGAATACGTTGATAAGAGCTTAGATGTTTATTCTACGGTCACGGGCAATAACATTCCACTGCTCCACCACTTCCTTATTTTTAATCACCAGCGCATTTTTATACAGCGCAACAGTTGGACAGATATGCATGGGCACTGCATACAACACATCGCCTATTGTTAGAGATGAGGTATTTTCCACCTGAACCACCAGGTGCTCTTCACTTTGGTTCAAAGAAACTGCATCAGGCAGGTTAAGGAAAAAGACTCTTGGCAAAGGACTTTCCGACGCTACCGCTTTATACCCCATATCTGTACACACCGTTTTTTCATCGATAATGGAAATAATTCGGGTGATCACCAGTGCTGCATAATTAAAGGGCTGATCGGGTATACGCATTTTGTTTCCATGATCCCAGAAAACAAATGTGCCCGGACTGCATTCCACATTTTTTCGTTTCAGGTGCGTAGGGAAAGTGGTAGATCCACCGGCTACAATAACAGGTGTCCGTTCCAGCTCTTTGTTAATTTTCAGTGCAAGAAAGTCCACTTCCCTGAAGCCCTCATCACTTTTTTTCTGCCTTTGTAAACCATTCACTTCCTGGATATGACCATCATACACATGTAACCCTTTCCATACGATCCCCGGCAGATTCAGTAAAAATTCTACCAGTGGGAAAGCCTGCGCTGCATGCACTCCTGTGCGGTTCATTCCGGTATTGAGATCAATAAAAACAGTGATCTGGATATGCTCCTGTACGGCTGCTTCCGATAAAGCCGTTGCTGTACCTGCATTATCTACCAGACAGGAATAATCGGTGGCAGGATATGTTTTGATTAATTCAACCAGCCGATGAAGGGAAGGACCAACAGGCTGATAGGCGATCAGCACATCTTCCGCGCGTACCAGCCCCAGCATTTCTGCTTCTGCTATAGTGGCGCATTTAAATTTGCGGATTCCTTCTTTCATCATCATCGTACACACTTCCGCTATTTTATTGGTCTTCACATGGGGACGAAGTCGGTTCACATCCCCCGCAATAGTTATTGCCATCCGGATATTTTCCAATACTCTATCATGATACAACAATAAGGCAGGTGAATTAATTGCCGGTATTGAATCTACCGTATACCATTCATTTAACGATCCGTTCATACGTATTATTCAAATAATGCTTCCATTTTTATTGAAATGTTGTTTTATTCTTAAAATAATCTTTTTATATATTCATAACATACTGATAATTATATTTTTATAATCCCAATTTCGTCTCTTAGCCTTTCAAATCGCCGCGAGTGGTTAATATTCTTGAGATTTAATACAGGCAATGGTTTTATTGAATACAGATAACACTAACGCAACGCCGGGGTATTAAATTTCAGGATTTAAAAAGAATATAGCATCTATGCATTTAACACGCCCCTGAAAACCGGAGTATATCATTTGTATATGCATCGTTAAAAATAAATAATGATCGGTAGAGATGAAGAAAAAAATAGATATTAGCATCGTGTTGCATCCGGCACGATCTAAAAACTGACGAAGATGTTTGTTAAATATATTTTTTTTATAGTGTCTCTTTTTTTCTTCGGAACGCTTACAGTGTCGGCTCAAAATGAAGAAGAAAAAACAGGATTTCAAAAAGACAGATTATTTACCGGCGGTAGCCTCTCGCTGGGATTTTCAGGAAATTCTTTCCAGGTGGGTGGCAGTCCATTTTTTGGTTATAGTCTGGCTTCATGGGTCGATGCCGGCATTACGGTAAACGCAAACTACACCTCCTTCCGAAATGTCTATACCGGCAGTTCCAATGACAAACTCAGAAGAACAAATTACGGTGTAGGTCCTTTTACCCGGCTTTATCCGGTGCGTTTTATTTTTATACAAGCCCAGTACGAAAAGAATTTTATCACTCAGAAATATATTCCCGGTAACGGCGATCCATCCACGAGGGCAAAAGCAACAGCGGCGAGTATGTTGGTGGGAGCGGGTTATACCACAGATCGTTATCCCTTTAGTGGACGGCCTTTTTTTTATCTGTCTGTTTTATTTGATATTCTGAACAGCGACTATTCTCCTTATGCGAACAGCAGTGGCAACATTGCACCAATCATTCGCGCCGGCATCCAGGTTCCACTCTTTCAGGGCAGAAAAGAAGATTTTATCCCGAGATAGATAAGATTGAACCTGTATAGTATGCATTACTGCTCACATTATTTCAATCCATTGATCCATGCTGCTATTTTTTTTGCATCCGCTTTTGGGACCTGCGACATAGGCGGCATCTGGGTGGCGTAATCCGGCCAGTTTTCCGGTCTTGGATTATATATAAGCTGCACTATTTTGTCTACCGGATAGTTGCGCCTGGCTACCGCGCGAAATGCGGGACCAATTTGTTTTTTATCAGCATTATGACAGGCATTGCAGGTATATTTTTCCAGCAGGAGTTTAACATCTGCTTCTGTGGTAAGTTTAGCTATTTCCTTTCCTTTATTTTTTGCAGAAACAACAGCTGCTTTATTTTTTGCGGCCTGAATTGCTAAAGCAGAATTTTTGGTACTGACGGAAGACATTGCAAGTTTGCTTCCATCCGGAATATTATTTAAAGTATAATAAACTTTCGGATGAACTAATAAATATGCCGGACCTGCGGAACGCATACTATCCAGGGAGATGGTATGAATATAACTTTCACGCAGGCTGTCCACAATTATCCGGGCCTTTAATCCATCTGCAGAAACCTGCACTCCTCTCACCGGACAAGTGGCTGTATTTACTGCCGGGCTTCCGTAAACGGGCTGATATTTATAGGTAAAACTTTCTACATGGTAAGAAGCAATATCCTCTGCCTGCTTTTTATTAACAGGTTGCGTGAATTCAATTTCAAATCCATCAGGCATTGCCCTGACAGCAAGCATTTCAAAAGGTATATTTTTTTTCCATGAAAGTTTTTGCACTCCCTGGTTGGCATCTCCCGAAGATCCCCATCCCCTGTTCGTTTCACCAACAAAAAGAGAACCATCTTCGGCCCAGGCCATGCGCAGCACGCCAGACTGAAATCCACTACGGAATTCCCAGGCTGCTCCCTGGTATTCGCCTTTTATTTTTTCCATGAAAACACGGTTAATCTTGCTCTGTCCCTGATCACCCACCAGAATCTGACCGCTAAATGGTCCAAAATTTCCATCTGGTATCCGAACCAGATCGGAGGTGGAGACCCCAAGTATTCCATGTGGTAACCAAACCGAGGGAAGCTGCATCTCCGGAAATGCTTTTTTGACATCCAGAGGAATATAAAATGTCCCGGTATCGAGATTTTGAGGTTGAATATACCTGCCCTCGCTGTCTTTTACTTTGCGTTCGTCAAACTTAGCATTGTGCTGAGCCATCGTTAACATAAGTGGCGAATTGGGAGCAGACACCCACCGCAGACCAGCCGGATTGCCTGTAAAAGATCCTTTTTTTACGTGAACGATTCCTCCTGAAGGAATCCAATCTCCCTGATTATCAGTATAAAACAATTCATTATCCACTATCCCCATTCCGCAGGGCGATCTCATGCCAGTGGCATAAGGCTCCATCGATCCATCCGCATAAATATGCATTACCCATCCTCTCCAGGGAACACGGCTTTCTCCACGCCATCCTTCCTGATCACCGAAAGCAACATTTGCCGAAACAAAAAAGGAACCATCCGCTGCGATCCTGGGACCGTAACTGTATTCATGATAATAGCCGGACAGCGGCCAGGAATAAACGGTTTCGAAAACATCCGCCCTGCCATCCATGTTGCGGTCGATAAGCTTCGTTAGTTCACCACGTTGCGCGCAATACAGGTTGCCGTCTTTATAAGCAAGACCAAGAATTTCATGAAGGCCCGAAGCAAATTTGCGGAAATAGGGTTTATTACCCGTAGGATTTTCGACAATAAAAATATCTCCGCGCCGGGTGGCTATTGCCAGGTTGCCATCAGGAAGTGTGGTCAGTCCGCCAACTTCAAGAATCAATCCTTCCGGAGCGACTAGTTTTGTAATTTCAAAAAACGCATCTTCCTTTGGAGATTCCTGCGCATATATGGCAGGCGTGCAGACCAGTAAACTCATCGCCAGGCCTGCCAGTATTACTTGGGGGATAGTTTTATACAACATTTTCATCAGGGGTCAGTTAAAATAAAATGGAATAGGAAATAGTATTTTGAAGAGGCACCAGCAGTTCGTAATGTCCGTTTACTTCACGAAGTACTGGGTTCATGCTCTCCTTCTCCAATCTGATATAATACCGGTTGTCTCCGACCACGTACCATCCCTTCGAATTATTCTTTATCACCTGTCCTTCTGCAATGCGCAGGTAGAGCTGGCCAGGGTTGTTGGTTATACTGATTGTTCTTTTCAGCGCTTGCCCATATTCAGTCACCTGCAAAGCATCTTTTATGGTAGCGCCACGAAGTCTATAACTGAATGTCGTTTGTTCCTGATCGCCCAGTTCATACCCTTTGGTAATAAAAGCACTTGAGGAGGTATCAGCACTAATGGAATCCTTTAAGGATGCCAGATAGATGACAGACTGCCGGGGCAGATCCAGCTGCAGCAGGGATCCTGATGGCAGGGACGACCCATCCCCACGGCCATACCACATAGGGGTAGCATCCAGAAAAGCACCGCGCCATACCTGGAAGAGGCTCCCATTATCCATATCGTATGAATAATGAAACTGGCTGGGGCTTCCCACATTGGCAGCATGCACCACCCGTTTGCTATCCGGTACATCCATAAAACTTCTCAGCACGATTGGTTCTTTAACTTCCACTGTTATCGGATCGGGATACTCGCGGGAAAGAGAAGCTTCATCGCTGATCAGAAATGCTCTTACATCTGAGGCCGAAACAGTTAGCCCAAAGGAAGTAGCAAACCAGTTGGCAGGTTTAGTGTAAATAATTTCAAACGGAAAACGTCCTGCTTCCAGTTTTACAGGAGTGGTTACATAAGAAAATATATCGCTCACCACCTGTCCATTGATCTTCACGTATCCCTTCCCGTTTGTTTCTCTCAGAAAAAGATATTCACCCGATTGTTTAATATCCACTGTGCCGGTATATCGTATTAAAAATTCATGGTCTTTTTTAAGAAAGGCAGTAGTGAGTTTGGTAAGGCTGCCTTCTTCATCTGGTTTCATTTTCGTAAAGTCAGGAATCGTCTGGTATGCTGCATAATATACACTGTAATGAATATCATTAAACAC
>JAYUXA010000215.1:0-6611 GCA_043753245.1 Chitinophagaceae bacterium | reverse complement strand
AACCGGCGGATCCAGACATCCATATTTTTCCTGAACTCTGCTGCAGGCCGGAAGGCATCTATTCTCATGGCACCGAAAAAGTGTCCGATCCCTTTGCCCGGCATGTCTTCCGGCATGGGCATAAAAGCAGGAAAAGGAGGTACCCACGGGCCATAATTTGCCCCACTTAATACGGCGGAAAATATATCCACAATAGCACCCAGTGCATACCCTTTATGGCTTCCGTGCTCCCGATCACTACCAAGAGGAAGCAGTGCTCCCCCATTTTTTAATTCGTGCGGGTCGTTTGACTGGCCGCCGGATTTATTTTGTATCCACCCAAAAGGGGCATGCTCATTTTTTCTTTGTAAGATTTCCAGTTTCCCATTTGCTGCGGTAGTGGTGGCAAAATCAGCTACAAATGCAGGTTCTTCTCCGGCAGGTATTACTACACATATAGGATTGGTACCTAATAACCGTTCTACAGAGAAGGTAGGTGCTACCAGTGGGCTGGCATTGGTCATAGCGATGCCGATCATATCCTCATCCAGCGCTTTCATGGCATGGTAAGCCGCGATGCCAAAATGATTGGAATTTTGCACACTCACCCAGCCCGTACCTGCTGCTCTTGCTTTTTGGATAGCAACATCCATAGCATAGGGAGCTACTACCAGACCCAGTCCACTGTCTCCATCCACAACTGCTGTAGAGGGTGTTTCATGGATGATTTGAATAGCGGGCAAGGTATTGGCCCGGCCAGCTTCCCATAGGCGCACATAACCCACGAGCCGGGCTATGCCATGGGAATCAATGCCACGAAGGTCTGCACTGAGCAAGCCTCTGGATGCCATTTCCGCATCTTCACGGCTACAACCAATATAATCAAATACGGCATGCGTAAATTTCAGCAGCCTGAAATAAGAATATGTTTCCTGTCCCATTTTTTTAGAATGGAAGATCGTCTACCGGTTCAGATATTTCGCTGTTCGACTGCACATTAGAGTTGCCTTGATTCCGGTAATTCTGATTTGTATTGGATGGATACTCATTATTCTGATTTCCGGAATTATTAGCATCTCCACCGCTATTGCTGGCATCTCCCTTGTTGCCGAGCAACTGTACGCTGGCCACACGAAGCGACAAGGAAAAACCCTGGGTGCCGTCGTTTTTTGAGTACGTCTTCACTTCCGGAGATCCTTCTACGTAAACCTGGGTTCCTTTCTTTAAATAAGGGGCAACGGCCGTACGGTCGCTCCAGTAGGCACAATCTACCCAGATGGTTTTATCCTGCTGTGCTCCCTGGGCATTCTTGAATTTTTCAGTGTGTGCCACCGTAAAATTCATGACACTTTTTCCATTGACCGTATTGGTTACACAATCTTTTCCAAGATTGCCGATTACCTGCATTTTTATCATATCTGTGAGTTTAAAATTATTATGCTGCAAATTACCGATTTGGATGCCAGTTGCCGCAGTCTTTTCATCTTGTTTATACCTTTTTTTCCCCATTTCTATATAAATTTTCTATGTAGGGGGCTACTACATCACATGTAAACGCATCTTAAGATTATATTAAAAATATCCTTGAGCGATTTAATGCTATTGCCATTTTCACAAATAAATTCGACACTATGCCGGACGTCCCTTTGAGGTTCAGGTTGTGATTTGGTTTCAAATTATTTAGTAGCTTAGTTCTTTAACAACATATAAAATCACTAGCGTTTTGATGTTGAATAAATCAGTTCTTTGAAATTACTGTCTGTATTAGGTTTCAGAAGATTTGTCATCTACTACGATTTTGTCAGCCATTCATGAAGTAAATATCCTAGATACGATTTCTTATCAAATCCATAGCTTTTATATACTGGGTAGGGGATACACGGATTTAAAACGATTGCATCGCATTCATCAATGCAAAGCATTTTTTGTTGTCCGTGCTAAAGATAATCTCCATTTCAAATGCGTAAAATCAAACCCTAAAATTAAGAGTGGTGGAATCATGGCTGATCAGTTAATAAGGCTTCAGGGCTTTTATGCAGATAAAGACTATCCAGATAAAATACGAAGAATAAGATTTTATGATTCACAACATGATCGAATTTTCATTTTTCTAACAAACAACTTCGACTTTAAGGCTGCTGAAATTGCACAGCTTTATAAACACAGGTGGAAGATTGAACTGTTCTTTAAACGGATCAAGCAGCACTAAAAATAAAAACTTTTTGTGGCACGAGTGAAAACGCTGTCTGGACGCAAATATGGATCGCTATCTCGGTGTATTAACTGGTAATTATTGCAAAGAAAAGATTCAAACTTAATCAAACCCTGTATGAGATACTTCAGGTAATTAGTATCTCTATCTTAGACAAAATGTCAATTTCCGAATTATTTGACAAACCAATACAACAGTATTTTAAAGAGCAAAATCCTAATCAATTGAATATCTTTGATTAATATCATAAAGCTAGTGAAAATATCCATCAATTAATAGCTGCATAATTTTCAAAACCCTCATAAAAAAAATTCGGCAAAATATGGAAATTAGCATTTTAACTCATTATAAATAAACTGTTGCGTTTTAATCTCTTAAGTCGGTATGAAAGTTATTGAACAGCGCTTACCTAAGGACTTTGACAAGTCTTTTATCGTGTTTCGGGAAGTCGGGAAGTTCTTTCCATGTCCCTGGCATTTCCATCCGGAATATGAAATAGTATTAGTTACTAAAAGCCATGGCAGAAGAATGGTTGGAGACCACATAGGGTATTTTGAAGAAGGAGATATTGTAATTATGGGTCCTTATCTTCCTCATGTTTGGGTAAATGATGCCATTTACATTGCAGGCCAAGCGGATTATTTAGCTGAAGCGATTGTAGTTCAATTCGAGAGGAATTTTGTAGGTAATAAGTTTTTTGAGTTGCCTGAACTAGAAGAATTTCGGAACGTCCTAAATCTTTCGGAAAGAGGTATAGTTTTAAGGGGAAAAGCAAAGAAAAGAGTAGCCGAAATAATGAAGTCTATGCCCTCAATGAACGGACTGCAACGTTTTTCAGCCTTATTTTCAATTTTTGATGTTTTAACAAATAACACCGACTTTGACTTGCTAACTAACCCCGGGTTTGTGCAGAATTTTCAGTTCAACAGCTCTGACCGGTTTAAAAAAATTAGTGAGTATATAATGATGAATTTCTATGAAGAGATTCAATTGCGAGATATGGCCACCGTTGCTAATATGTCCGTTACTGCTTTTTGCAATTTCTTCAAAGCCCAATATCGGATGACATTTGTAGAATACCTCAACAACATTCGAGTAGGTCATGCCTGTAAATTACTTGCAAAGAAAGAAAATAACATATTTGAGATTGCTTACCGATGCGGTTATCAAAATATCGCAAACTTTAACAGGCAGTTTAAAAAGCTTAAGAAGATGACTCCGAGAGAATACAGGAATACATTAGAACATTATTGAGGTATTATGGAAAGAAATACTTGGAAGTTAACTTTTAACCCCCTTTGAGATGCTCTAATAAATCCGGACAGTCAAGTTGCTTAAATTTGAGTAACAATGACAGGAAAAAGTACAAAGCGATCCCGCAGAAAGTATGATGCCGCTTTCAAGGAAGATGTATTAAAACTGATCAACTCTGGCAGGAGTGTTTCTGATGTTGCCCAATCACTGGGCATTGAAGCCAATGTCATTTACCGTTGGATCAGCGTGGCCAGGCAAGGGCAGTTGCCACAAGCATCTCTGTCAAGCTTCGCTGCTGCCGAGATTGAGCGATTAAAGGCTGCGCTGCACCGAACGGTGCAGGAACGTGATATTTTAAAAAAAGCATTGGGCATCTTCAGCCGCGGGACTTAAGAACTACCTATCGGTTTATCAGTGCTATGCAGCAGCAATACCCTGTTCAATTGCTGTGTGTAGTCATGGAGGTAAGCCGCAGTTGCTATTATACATGGAAACGTTGTCAAACCTATCAGATTACGGGTAAAAACAAACATATGGAAGAGAAGGTGCTGGATATTTTCCGTGAGCATAAACGTCGGTATGGCTGCCGGAGAATCGTTGCTGAACTGCGCAACCAGGATACTACTGTAAGCCCCTATAAAGTCAGAAAGCTAATGCGTAACCATGGTTTAAAAGCGATTCAGCCAAGGTCATTTGTACCTAAAACTACCAATAGCCGCCGTACTTACTATATCAGTCCTAATCTGCTCAAACACAGACCAGCGCCCGATCAGCGGAACGAGGTTTGGGTGGGTGATATAACCTATCTCCTCTTGCAGACGGCACTTACCAGTACCTGTCTGTCTGGATGGATTTATGCTCACGTAAAATAGTCGGCTGGGATCAAAAGGACCATATGCGTGAATCATTGGTAATTGCTTCACTTGTAAAAGCAACCAACAGCAGAAAAATATCACCTGGCTTATTGCTGCATTCTGACCGTGGAGGCCAGTATGGAGGCAATAGGTTCCGGGATATCTTTGGAAGCCATAAAATGGTTCAAAGCATGAGCGACGCGGATAACCCCTATGATAATGTGCATATGGAATCATTCTTCAGCAGGTTCAAAGCTGAACTGCTGGAAGGCCACCGCGTTTTCCAAAATGGTGAGGATGCCCGCAACAAATTTTTTGAGTTTATTGAACTCTATTACAATCCCAAAAGATTGCATTCATCAATAGGCTATTTGTCTCCAAACGCATTTGAAAAAACGAAACAATAGTATGCAACCATTACAACAACAGACGCTGTTATCAGGCGACTCAGGCCCGCCCCTGGTTGTATGACCACTACTTATCAAAGAACTTATATATGCCCCGATACTGGAAATATTCCTGACAGGTTGCTCCTCAGACAGCAGAGCCTGTTTCCGCTTGTTTCCGGTATAACAAATATACTCGCATCTGTTATTGAAAAGTATCCCCTCCACGAACCCCTTATTTTTTCATAAAAAGTATCGGTTCACCTTTGCTGCTATGGATTCAAAAAGATTATCACAGACAATGCAGTCTCACATTAAGGCGTGCAAAGCAAGCAGTCTAACAGTGAAGGCTTATTGCCTGCTGCATGACATCAAACATTCGAATTATTATTATTGGCAAAAGAAATTGCAGCCGCGGCAGGCAGGTAAATTTATAAGCCTTGCACCGCCGCCAGCCATTGCAGGGGTGAACATTACTTTTCCAAATGGCAACCGCATTACCTTTGAGTTTATGCCGCCCGCTGAGTATTTGAAGCAATTAATGAGTTAGCATGTTACACCTCAGTTTCAGTGAGCGCTATTATTTTTATAATCAAATAACCGACATGCGCAAGGGATGCTATGGCTTGTGTGGTATTGTGCAAAATGAGCTAAAGAAAAATATCTTATTGGGTGATGTGTTCGTGTTTATCAATAAGCGCCATAACCAGATTAAATTATTGCAATGGGATAAAGATGGGTTTGCATTGTATGAAAAAAGATTAGAAAAGGGCTGTTTTGAAAAGCCTGGCACTGCTCAAAACGGTACTGACATTTTGCTTACTCACCTGCAATTACAGCACATTTTACAGGGTGTAATTCTGCATTCTGTCAGGCTTAAAAAGAGATTTGTCGGACGGGCTTGAAAGTGCTGTAAATACTGGGTTACAGCCCATGTATGGCATAGTGATTGACACACATTAAGCATCAATTCCACTACTCAAAATATCGATTTTAAAAGTCTCTATGAGCAAGGATTGATAACCCATCTTGCACATCAAAAAACAAATGAAGAGCAGGCTAAAAAAATAAATTTACTACAGCTTCAAATCCTGGAATTACAAAAATTTATCTTCGGCTGCTACAAATGTTGGGCCGCCAAAAAATAACGGTAGAAGATAATACCGTTAATAATTGGTTTAAAAACGGCTGTAAGTTAATAGTACTGCTCTTTGAAGCATATGAACGGCAAGTGTTGCAAACCAATTATCTGGCAGTAGATGAAACCCCTCTAAAAGTACTGGACAAAACAAAAAAAGGTACCACTCACCAGGGATATTACTGGGTTTATTACAACACCCACAGCAGTCAGGTATTGTTTAAATACCAAACAGGCCGGGGGCAGCGTGGCCAAAAGAAACATTAAGAAATTACCAGGGCTATCTGCAAACTGATGGATATGCCGCATACCATCAGTTTGATAATGTGGAAGACATCGCCACATTAAACTGTTGGGCACATGCACGGCATAAATTTATAGACGCACAAGACTTTGATAATGCAAAAACAAATGAAGTACTTGTGCAAATACAATTACTGTATGGAGTGGAAAAACATTGCGTAGAAAACAACTATGCCGCAGAGGAAATAAAAAATTACCGGCAGCAAAACGCTGTGCCTGTATTACAAACACTGCACGCAATACTGCAAATACAGCTAACCAACAGCTTGCCAAAAAGCCCAATAGGTATGGCATTGCAATACACCCTCGCCCGCTGGGACAAACTAAACGTGTACACACTGGATGGAAATTTACGCATCGATAATAACCTGGTGGAAAATAGCCTTTGCCCGGTAGCCATCGGCAGAAAGAATTACCTGTTCGCAGGCAATCATGAAGCCGCCGCAAGAAGTGCCATGCTCTATAGCTTATTTGCTACCTGCAAA
>JAYUXA010000214.1:0-3080 GCA_043753245.1 Chitinophagaceae bacterium | reverse complement strand
TCCAGGTTTGGATCGTCTATACGGGTTTTGTAATCTTCAATATTTTCAAAAACAATAGCGCGCCCGGTATGTTTTTTTAAATGTTCGCTTGCCGCATTGGGTTTTAATATTGCTCCATGTATACAGAGGTTTCCTTTCAGCACCACTACTCCGGATTCCTGCTTAAACGGTGTACTCATTTCTGTAATGACATCCGGATTGATGCCTTGTGCGCCAATAAGATTTTCGCCAAGGGTTTTTCCATTTGCAGTAATACAGGATTCATGCAAATGCCCTGCAAGTTCTTTCATCACCGCAGGTAATCCTCCCGCATAATACAGATCTTCCATAAAATAAGCACCCGAAGGCTGAAGATTTGCAAGAAGCGGCATGTTGGCTGAAAGGGTATCGAAGTCGTCGATGGTTAAGGGTACACCGATCCTTCCTGCAATAGCCAGCAGATGGATCACAAAATTAGTTGACCCGCCGATCGCCGCATTTACTTTAATGGCATTTTCAAATGCCTCACGGGTAAGTATATCCGATAATTTAAGATTTTCTCTAACCATCTGAACGATGCGCATTCCTGAGATCTGGGCCAGCACTTTCCGGTTGGCATCTGCAGCCGGAATGGCTGCATTTTCAGGAAGGGAAATCCCAAGGGCTTCCACCATACAGGCCATGGAGGAGGCGGTTCCCATTACTGCACAATGACCCGCACTGCGGCACATACCTGCTTCTGCCAGATTCAGTTCTTCTTCTGTCATCAGGCCCGATCGCACGTGATCGGTAAACCTCCAAATATCACTGGTACCAATATTTCTTCCCCGGTATTTTCCGGTAAGCATTGGACCACCGGAAACCACAATGGTAGGAATATCCACACTACAGGCACCCATTACCAGGGCCGGAGTGGTTTTGTCGCATCCGCAAAGCAATACCACTCCATCCATTGGATTGGCACGGATGGATTCTTCCACATCCATGCTTACCAGGTTGCGATACAGCATGGCAGTGGGTTTCATTAATGTTTCTCCGAGTGACATAACGGGAAACTCTACCGGAAATCCTCCGGCTTCCAGTATTCCGCGCTTTACAGATTCCGCTAGATCTCTGAAATGAGCATTACAGGGAGTAAGCTCCGACCAGGTATTACAGATCCCTATAATAGGTTTTCCTTTAAATTCATAGGAGGGAATACCCTGGTTTCTCATCCAGGCCCGGTAAATAAAACCGTCTTTACCTTTTTTCCCAAACCAGTTTTGGCTTCGCAGTACGTTTTCCATTCCGGATAAAAATAGACATTACCCATATGGTAAAATGTCGCAATATTAGCAGGTTCTTATGGGTACTTATCTTTAATTAACATTTTGAGATAATATCGTTATACTTTTTTCGCTATTTTTTGATGAAAAGCTGTAACTTCAAAGTCATTAGCTTGCTAAAACGAAGACCAAATGAGGCTGCTGCATACTGAGATTACTCCGCTGATTAATGAATTGTTATGCATTGAGCTACGCGATCAGCAATTTTTACAGTCACCTTACTATTCCCAACCTGTTTTTCATGCTCATCCTGAACTGGAACTGATCTATATAGTGGAAGGATACGGCACCAGGATCATTGGAGATATGGTAGAACCCTTTGAAGCGGGGGATATGGTATTCGTTGGATCCAATGTGCCACATGTCTGGCTTAGCGATGAAGCTTTTTATAAAGACAACTCCAAACTCCATTCAAAGGCTATTATCACCTATTTCAATCCCAATAAATTTAAAGAGGTCTTTGATTCTGTAAAAGAATTCAGCAGCATCCGCGAAATCATCCGTCAGGCTTCAAGGGGCATTAAGGTGGTTGGCAAAACGAGGGATACGATAGCAGATAAACTGGTAGTGCTTTCTTCAAAATCAGGGTTTGAAAAAATCGAAGGAATGCTGCAGATCATGCATTTAATTGCTATGTCTGAAGACAAGCTGTTTATTATTAATAAAGAAATAGAAGACAACGACTCACAATATTCCGACAGGCTGATTAAAGTAATCAAATATATCAAGGAGAACCTGCACAACCAGATCTCCTTACGGCAGGTTTCTGAAATTGCCTGCATGACGGAACAATCTTTTTGCCGCTTTTTCCGCAACCGGACCAAAAAAAGTTTTTCCCAGTACCTGCTGGACCAGCGGATATCGTATGCCTGTACGTTATTGATTCAGTCCGACAAATCGATTTCTGAAATCTCCGATCTCTGCGGATATAAATCGAGTTCGCATTTCTGCAAAGTATTTAAGGACCAGATCAAACAAAGTCCTTACCAGTATAAAAGAAGTTTACAGAGAAACTGATGTATTTTTTTTAGACATCACCAGAAAACGCTTCAAAAGAAAAAGGGAAGACACCGTAAGTCCCAGTGTCAGACCGATCCACATACCACTCGGTCCCATATTAAACGTGAACGTAAGCAGGTATCCGGACGGAATTCCAATAACCCAGTAAGAAACAGCTACCAGTATCGTAGGCACCTTAACATCTTTAATGCCGCGAAGCAATCCTGCACCAATTGCCTGTGTGCTGTCCGATATCTGAAAGAAAGCTGCAAAGAGCATAAGCAATGCAGCCAGTTTTATCACCAATATATTTTCGGTAAAAACCGTTGGCAGCGCATGGCGGAAAACAATAAAAAACAATGCACAGGCTATTCCATATACCAGTGCAGTAATCAAGGTACTCTTTCCGATCAACGAAATCTTCCCCCAGTTGTTGGTTCCGAAGGCATTACTGACCCGGATAGATCCTGCCTGTGCAAGGCCCATAGAAACCATAAAAGTAAAAGAGGCGCAGCTTAATGCAATCTGGTGGGCTGCCTGGGATACAGCACCTAATGTACCAATAATAATTCCGGACACCGCAAAGGCTCCGGCTTCCATTCCAATCTGAAGGCTGCTGGGAATTCCAATATTCAGTAATTCCACCATCGTTTTCATTCTGAATTTCCACTGGCTCTTTCTCACAGCGATATATCTTTTAAAGGTGGAATGCCTTAGTATCACTATCGCAAGAACAATAAACATCAGCGTCCGGGTTAATAAGGTTGCCCATCCCGA
>JAYUXA010000213.1:0-3088 GCA_043753245.1 Chitinophagaceae bacterium | reverse complement strand
TAAGTACGAATGCTGCAAGGATTCCTGAAAGCTGTGAATACTTCATGTGCAAATATCCACATTAATTTATTTAAACATTCCTTTTACCTTGTCCATTATTCCACCACTTCCACCAAACATGGCGGATAAGTCGTTCAGGTCCACATCTCCATCGCCATCTTTGTCCATACTTCCTTTAAATTTACTTAGCAGACCGCTCACATCCATTCCCGAAGTCTTTCCTCCGCTGAACTGATTAAAAATATCCTGAATATTAAAACTGCTGTCATTCGGGTCATTGGTTTTGCTAACCAGATTACCAAGAACAGAGGGAATAATAGAGGAAGCAATACCCCCTGCCTGCGCAGCAGGAATACCCAATTTGGAAGACAGGTTTTCAGTCAGTGAACTGTTTACATGTTGTGTAACCGGACTGGCATTTACATCTGCCTTGCCTGAAAACAATTTAAGTATATCCTTAATTCCTCCCTTGGATAACATGTCCTGTAATCCGGTCGATATAGAGCTGCCCGCTGCATTTACAGCCTCTTGTTTTTTATCAGCAGGAATATCCGGATTGTTCTCAATGGCATTACCTGCGTTTTCCCTTACTAGTTTAATCAGTTGATCAAGCATGGTGTTGTGTTTTATTATTTAGATTGATTTTCTTTATACCTTTTGTCAGGAGTACCGTCTTTTTTCAATTGACCTACAGGTTGTTTATATCTTTTATCAGGTGTGCCGTCTTTCTTTAATACCACCCCATTTGATTTTACGGATACTTTTGCAGAATCTGCTTTTGCATGAGCTGATTTTTTACCCTGATGAATTTGAGCAAAAGACAAATTGAGCAACAGGAAGGTGACAACTGCCAGGAACAACTTTTTCATTGCCGTTCATTTAATAATGAATTATAAATGTAGCTTTTTCCACTGATTAATAAACGTGGATTAACGTAGAGATCTGACCTGATTTTCCTGAGGAAGTATGGCCACGGATCTCCAGGATAAAGTCACCTTTTACATCAGAAGCATAAAATTCCAATTCGGTTTTGCCGTTCGCCTCAATTTTAAGAGCAGGGTTCCAATACAGTAAACTTCTGAAATCGGGTAAACGGCTCCTCTTTTGCT
The DNA here is from genome assembly GCA_043753245.1 of Chitinophagaceae bacterium. Classification (GTDB taxonomy): domain Bacteria; phylum Bacteroidota; class Bacteroidia; order Chitinophagales; family Chitinophagaceae; genus Flavitalea. The sequence goes on along the minus strand of JAYUXA010000213.1, from coordinate 1,979 downwards.
CAGCAGTGGTATATGCAGGGAGATTCAATTTTCGTACTGGCTGCAACTGCTCATAACCAAAAGCTTTATCTGCTGCATCCGGTTCATATCCTGCAAGATCTCCGGTAGCAGAAGTGATATTTAAAATTCCATAATAGACCTCTTTGCCAAGAAAATATCTGTAAGGGACGATTTCCATTTTTTTTAGCTTAAGCGGACTGAGTGCCATCAGTTTATCAATGTCGTGAACCTGCATACCGTCAAGCAGGATTAAGGGATCATTTTCAAAAGGGCGCCTTCTGAGTGCATCGTAAATAAACAGGTTGAACTTTCCCCGGTTCCTGCTTAGCCCTACTTCCCGGACATATTCCCGAAAAACCTCTTCCATAGTTGGAACTGGATTGTTTTATTGCCTTGCTTTCTTTTTTCAGCACTTTTATCTGTCCGCTATATATTACTTCAAAATAGCCTTCCTCCGGCCATATAAAAGACAGTCCCTTTTGTTTTTTGAGATGTACAAACTGGTGCTGGTTAATCGAAAAATGATCTACTTTTTCTTTGACTAGTCTGATCAGGTTTGTTTGCTGCCATCAGCAGTAATCAATTGATCCCTTAATTGATCGTATAAATAAACTGACACCGGAACAGAGTACACCATCGTACAGTACGGTGCCGGTAGCAAGCGAATCTGTCTGAAAATAAGCGGTGCCTTTGCTAAAATAATAGGGATAACGTAAGTACTCCCTTCCGTTAAATACTTCCTGGTTAGGAATAGAATTTTGCTGGGCCGTTGCAATAGTATAACAGTAAAAGAAGCACAAAAAGGATAAGACAGGGAGTCGGCAGCACGTTCATCGGAAGGTTTAAGAAATGATAAGGTTCGATCAATTAAAAATATTGATTTTGATCAGCTTAAAATGTTATCCTGTTACCCTTAACTATCCTGTACTTCGCCTTAATTCTTCTGGGAAATTAAATAAGAAATTAGTTTATTAAAATCATTTGGATCAATAGTGTTCCGGAACTGGTCAGGCATCAGCGTATACCTGGAAGGCGTTTTTACCGCAATATCCTTTTTTGATACCGAAAACTCCTGTCCTTTTACATCAGCATAAACAATCACTGCACCTTCATCTCTCCGGTACAATCCGGACAATACTTTGCCGTCCTTCAGCTTCACAGTATAATTCCTGAAATTTTCCGATACATTTCGATTCGGATCCAGGATTTTTTCCATCAGGGAGGTGACTCCCCATTTTCCGACCCCGTCCAACTGGGGTCCGATATGGCCCCCGTTTCCTTTAATATTGTGACAGGGAGCGCAATTTTTTACAAATACCATATTCCCGGAATCAGCCGCAGGTTTAGGATTTAAATTGTTGTAATCAGCAATTCTTTCGCTGATGAGGGTTTGTTTTTCTTTATCGATCTCTCCCACGCTTGCGGTCAGCTCTTTATACATTTTCTTCTGGGCCGGGGTGCTGTTGAGCATCATTCTTTCTTCCACTTTTGGTTCAGCAAGATTTCTAGCAAATATTTCTCCTTTTTTTACTTTGGAAAGCAGAACCTCTCGTCCCGAATTGGAATTTGCAAGTGCCATAACGATCCAGAACTGAAGATCCGGAGCAGCATTTTTGATCTGAGCCAGAACAGTACTCACTGAAGGACTGGTAAATTCTGACAGAACGGTTACTATAGTTCTTTTAAAATCCGGTGTAGTAAAGGGATTTTGTAAAACTTTACCTATCAGCACGGCATTTTTTTCGGGATCCATTTTCATAAGCGAACGGACTGCAGCTTGTCTGACATAATCTCTTATCGTAGAATCCTGCAGCACTATAGAGACTCTCGGAGCGATACTATTGATTTTGTAGTCCCCGGCCAGAGTAACCGCAAAGAACTGTTCATCTATTTCTTCCTGTTTAAGCGAAGACCGTACGTTCTGCTCTTTTGCCATTAATTTACCCACGATCGATTTTCCCCAGCTGGCAAATTGAGGG